>JAILLW010000031.1 GCA_024692955.1 Lachnospiraceae bacterium
GAACCCCTGTTTCCGCCGTGAGAGGGCGGCGTCTTGACCGCTTGACCAACGCGCCATATCCGGTCTTTGTGCGAAGCACCTGCTTATTTTAATATAGATCACCCGTCAATGCAAGTGTTTTTTGAGGAACCGTGAAGGATCCCGTAGACTTCGCTCCTTAAGGAATCCTTTTCGGCAAAGGCGCCGCTTACCACGCGGGTGGCGGTGACCGTACCGGGCTTATGGATCCCGCGGGCCGTCATACAGCTGTGCTCGGCTTCCACAACGACCATCACATCCTCCGTCTTCAGAACGAGTTTCAGGATCTCCGCGATATCCGAGGTGATGCGCTCCTGAAGCTGAAGCCGCCGGCAGACCATATCCGCGATGCGGGCGAGCTTGCTTAAGCCCAGCACCCTTCCCTTCGGAAGATAGGCGATGTGGACCAGCATGTTGTACATCAGAGCCATATGATGCTCACAGTAGGAAAAGACGCGGATATCCTTCATGACCACGAGTTCATTGTCCGTCGCGGTCTCGAAATGCCGGTCGAACATTTCCGCGATCTCTTCGTTTGTATACCGGATCCCTTCAAAGACCTCATCGTACATCCGGGCCACCCGGTCCGGCGTATCCAAAAGACCCTCCCGCTCAGGATCTTCTCCGAGGGCGAGCAGGATATTCCTCACGGATTCCCGTATCATATTCAGCTGTTCTTCACTCAATGCACGTCTGTTCATAAGTCTCACCGACATAATAATATAGCACAGTTTTTTTGTGCTGTATATGATCAGGAAGGAAAACTAACGGTGCCTGACATAAGCTCTTATATGGATCCCGTCCTCCAGATATTCTTCGGAAATGACCCGCCCTTCGATGCGGATCCTTGCCGCCGCATCGCTTTGATCATAGGGAAAGATCTGATCGAGAAGCACTTCCTCTTCCGAAAGAAGACCGGATACCGCCGAAAGAAGTTCCGTAATCCCGTCGCCTGTTGCAGCGCTGATCTTTATGATCCGCCGGGCCATCGGATCGCGGAAAACGGAAATGTCCTCCTTTCGGCCGGCGGATATGAGATCCGTCTTGTTCAGTACGGTGAGCACCGGCTTTTCGCGGATCCCGAGTTCGGAAAGGGTATCATAGACCGTCCGGATATGGCGGTCGGCTTCCGGATCGGAGATGTCCACGACATGAAGAAGAATATCCGCGTACTTTGCTTCTTCGAGAGTACTGCGGAAGGCATCGATCAGATGATGAGGCAGTTTGTTGATAAATCCCACCGTATCCGTGAGCAGGATTTTTCGACCGCCCGCAAGGCGGCAGGTTCTGGTGGTGGGATCGAGAGTTGCGAAGAGTTTATCCTCCGCCAGAACGCCGGAGTCCGTCAGGCGGTTTAAGAGAGTGGATTTTCCGGCGTTTGTGTATCCGATGATGGCGATCACGGGAATCTCGTTCTGCTCTCTTTTTCTGCGCTTTGTTTCACGGACCCGCTTCATTTCCGAGATTTCGCCGGAAAGAGCTGCGATCCTTTTTCTGATCAGCCGCCGGTCCGTTTCCAGCTTCGTTTCACCGGGTCCCCTGGTCCCGATCCCGCCGCCCTGACGGGAAAGGCTCTTTCCGAGTCCCGAAAGGTGTGAGAGACGGTACTTCTGCTGGGCCATCTCCACCTGGATCTTTCCTTCGTTCGTTCGCGCGTGCTTCGCGAAGATATCCAGGATCAGGATCGTCCGGTCGATGACCGCGCAGTGAAAAAACTCCGTCAGATTACGGATCTGAGCGGGTGTCAGCTCATCATCGCAGAGGATCCCGTCCGCTTCGTACATTTCGATAAAAGGCCGGAGCTCTTCCGCCTTTCCGCTTCCGATATAGGTGGCCGGATCCGGCCGGTCAAGGCTCTGGATCATGGTAAAGACCGCCTCGCCGCCCGCGGTTTCCAAAAGCGCGGAAAGCTCTGAAAGAGAGGCTTCCTCCGCTTCCCTGCTTTCGGTGGCCACACCCACCAGGATATAACGTTCTTTTCTGCTGTCTGTCGGATATGCTCCGCGCCGTTTTTTTTCCTGCTGCATACTGATCGGGATCCTTTTCCTGTTCCGTTTTCGTAAGATTGCCGCGGGAAATGAGCTTCCCCATGCTGTCATCATATCAGAAAGAAGAATTTTTTAAAATTTTTTTCTTTTTCCCGCAACTTTTTTGAAACCCGCACTCTCCATGTAAGTGTAAGGGGCAGAAAACCTGCCGGAAACAAAAAACAAAGTCAAAAGAAAGTTGAGGAAAAGGACATGATGAAAAAAGTATTAACGGTAATTGCGGCAATGGCAACGGTAATCGCGATGGGGATCACTTCTCTGGCGGACAGCGGAGTAAAATGCGAAGCGGGCGATGAAAACTATATCCGGATGGCACTCCTTGCCGGCGGGGCGTATTGTGAAGCGGGATACGTGATCCCCATAGAGAACTTCGTCCGGGCGGACTGCTCCGCGAATCCCTTTTATCAGCAGACGAAGGCAGCGCTTTTTCAGAGCGTCAGCAGAAACAGCAGTGAAGTGTACATTTCCCTTCCTGTAACAACCTACGCTGATTCGCAGGAAACTCTTAGGAGCTACAATAATATCGTCAGGAATCTTGCGATCGACCTTATGAAATCGAAAACGCTGGCGAACGTCGACTTTATGCTGGTACCGGATGACGGATGCGGACATATCGGTTACGGCTACACGGTCCGGGTATGGGTTTCGGTCAACTATCATGAGCTCACGAACGAAGTGATCGCGGAACATCCGGAGATCAAGGGATATTATACGGAAGACTGCACCACGGCTTACTTCAAAAAGCACGGGATCACGATCTATTAATCGGGGATAAGGGTGACGGCATGATCATACACGGTCTGGTTGAAGAAAAGGCGGAAATAGTGGATAATAAGGTTTGCTATACGGTCCTGACGGGCCCCGGGAACCGGGAAAGGATCCGGGTGGTCTCCGAAGGGAAACAGGCTCTGAAAGACGCGCTTTTTCTGAGAAAGGATCAGAAGATCACCGTATGCGGCCGGCGGACCGGCGATGGCATGAGTGCTCACAGATCCCGGATTGATATAAAGAATCTTTTATCAGACTGAAAACGCCGCACGGCCGTGCCGGGTAAGAATGGCCGGGCGGTCGTGCCGGGTAAGATAAGCGAAACGGAGAGGACAGAATGAAAACGCCTGAAAGTATCATTAAAAAAATTGATTCTCTGAAAAAGGGAGATAAGGAAGCATTTTCGGGAATCTATGAAGAAAGTTACGGATATCTGCATACCTGCGTCATTCATATTGTAAGGAATGAGGATACCGCGCAGGATATGCTGCAGGAAGCATATGCGGAAATATACAGAAACATCGATCAGCTGAAGCAGCCGGAGGATTTCCTCGGCTGGGCGGCCACCATCGCAAACCGCAAGTGCTTTGCTTATCTGAAGAAGGACCGGGAGCTCCTTCTTGAGGACAGGACGGAGGACGAAGAAAGCGGAACCGGGTTCTTTGAGACGATCCCGGATGATGAGGCCTTTATTCCGGAGAATATTCTTGATGACCGGGAGAAGGTAAGGATGATCAGGGAGGTCATCGATGATCTTTCCGACGTCCAGAGAGCCTGCGTGATCGGCTTCTATTATAATGAACAGAAGCAGGAAGAGATCGCGTCCGAACTCGGGATCCCGGTAAACACCGTGAAATCGCATCTTAACCGGGCGAAGGCCAGGCTGAAGGACAGCATTAAGGATGTGGAAAAGAAACAGGGCGTAAAACTTTGCGGTATGTCGCCGTTTATGCTGCTCCTTTTCAAAAACGAGGCGGCAGCCTTCGCGGCAGACGGCACGATCCCCGCCCTCGGGAGCGCAGTTACCGCAGGTTCCGGAACGTCGGCCGGGACGGGAGCCGGTGTGGGAACCGGAGTTTCTGCGGCCGGAAGTCTGGCGGGGCTGCCCCTTAAGACGAAGATCATAATCGGAACTGCGGCAGCCCTGATCTGCATAGGCGCGATCGCGGGAGGCGTCCTTTACCATCAGAGTAAGAAGCAGGAAGCGCCCTCCGTTGCGGATGCATCGGCATCTGTGCAGACCGGCTCCGGTGAAGGTATCGATATTGCCTCCGGCAAGGAAGACCCGGGCCGGGGAGATTCCGATGTGACGAAGAGTGGGGCCGGGGAGGAAGCATCTTCCGGGAATTCTGAAGAGGAAGTTGTGACCGAACCCACGGAAGTACCTGCGGCCGAACCCACGGAAACCCCTGCGGCCGAGCCCACTAAAACCCCTGCTGTAGAGCCCACGGAAGCCCCTGCGGCGGAGCCCACGGAGGTGCCTGCGGCGGAGCCCACGGAGGCGCCTGCAGCCGAGCCTACGGAAGCGCCTGCGGCCGAGCCTACGGAAGCGCCGAATGCCGGGATCATTACCGGAAGCTTTGATATCGATCCCGTCATAGACAAATATGCGAACGCTTCGAAGATCAGCGAGATCAATGAGATCGTCGCGGCCGGCACCGGGATTTATTCTTCCTCGGGAAAGACCATGATCATATACTATAACAGCGCTGCCGGAGATTTCTGGGGTTATGACTTTATCCCGGAGACGCGGATCAGCGTCGGAAAGCATGAGGTATCCACGGACACCGACAACGAGGCCGCCCTGATCAGAAATACCGGGAAATGGCGGATGAACGTATATCCCTGCACCGACGGCGACGGGGACCTCTACGTGGATTTCTATGCGGTACCCTGATCCTGGGAACCGGTCAGCAAACGGAGCGGCCCCGTATTGAGGAGCCGCCCCGCTTTTACAGGTTCTGCGCAGGGTATGGAAGGTGAGGAAAAAACATATGTCAACAATGGATGAGAGAACGGAGGGAACAGAGGTTTTTATGAGCAGGATCGAGCTTCTGCATGCATCATGTGCGGATCAGGTGGCTGATGCTGTGGTGAATGCGGCGAATGCCGGATTGTGGGCCGGCGGCGGAATATGCGGCGTGATCTTCAGAAAGGCGGGAATGCGGGAACTTACCGAGGCCTGTAAAAAGTATGATACTCCGCTGAAGGATGGCGATGCCGTTATCACCCCGTCATTTAATATGACAAATGCCAGGGCGATCATCCATGCGGTGGGACCCGATTTCGGTGTTACGCCCACGGCTTTTGAGGCGCTGTTTAAGGCATATTACAACTCGCTGCTGGTACTTAAAGAGAATGGTTATCACAGTATTTCATTTCCGCTTATCAGCTCAGGGATTTTCGGCGGAAATCTTGAGAACCCCGTGGCGGAATCAGCCGGACAATGTATCAGGGCATATAAGAAGTTTACGGAGGATTATCCTGATTATAAGATCGACGTAAAACTGTGCGCTTACGGCGATTCCGAGATGGAAGAAGCGAAGAAACAGTTTGATGAGCAGAAGATGTATTAAAAGGAGGCAGCAGTATGGCAAAGGCATTGGTGGCATATTTCAGCGCAAGCGGAGTAACAGGGAAACTGGCGAAGAATCTTGCGGGTGCGATCGGGGCGGATACGTTTGAGATCTTACCGGAGCGGATCTATACGGATGCGGATCTTAACTGGCAGGATCCGGACAGCAGAAGCTCCGTCGAGATGAAGGACAGGTCAAGCAGACCTGCCATAGCCTCAAAGAAAGAGGACATGTCTCAATATGATGTGGTATTTGTGGGCTTTCCCATATGGTGGTATCGTGAGCCTTCGATCATAGATACTTTTGCGGAGGAATATGATTTCGGCGGAAAAACGATCGTTCCTTTTGCAACCTCCGGATCCAGCGGGATCGGAGAATCCGGGATGAATATCGGAAATCTGGCAAAGGATGCCCATGTATTCGCCGGCAGGCGCTTTGCCGCAAATGCCTCTGCCGATGAACTCAGGGCCTGGGCTGAAGAATATCTGTGAGGACAATGTGAAGAATATCTGTGAGAACAATGTGAAGAATGTCTGTGAAGAATGTCTGTGAAGAATGTCTGTAAAGAATATCTGTAGAGAAAGATGAAGTATGACAATATTATCTGTGCCCGTTTTATAAACAGGCCGAACCGCTTCATAGCGGAGGTGGATATCGACGGACATACGGAAACGGTTCATGTAAAGAACACCGGAAGATGCAGGGAACTGCTGATCCCGGGATGCGAAGTGTGGCTGACTGCTCCGGGAACTCCCGGCAGAAAGACAAAGTATGATCTGGTGGCTGTCCGGAAAGGCACCGGGGTCCTTTTCAATATAGACAGCCAGGCTCCGAACAAGGCGGTGAAAGAGTGGCTGGAAACCCGGAATTTCGACCGGGTGATCCCGGAATATACCTATGGCGACTCACGTATAGACTTCTATATGGAACGCGGCAAAGAGAAGTTCCTCATGGAGGTTAAGGGCTGCACTCTGGAGAACGGCGGGATCGGATACTTTCCCGATGCGCCGACGGAGCGCGGTATAAAGCATATCCGCGAACTCATAAAGGCGAAAAAGGCAGGTTTTCATGCGGCCCTTGCTTTTGTGATACAGATGGACGGCGTAACGAAAGTCCGGCCGAACACCGGGACGCATCCGGAGTTCAAAGAGGCCATGGACGACGCGAAAAAAGCGGGGGTGGAGATCCTGTTTCTTACCTGCCATGCGGAACCCGGGGAACTGGTGATAAACTGCCGTCAAAACAGCGGAAGAGATGATGAAGTGATCTGATATAAAGAAGTTTCAAATAAGTCGGGCGGCAGACGGTTCGGATAGGAAGGACCTTTGCCGAAGGCTTTGCACGTCATATTTAAGATTCATTTCCGTCAGAAGGTTAATAATCTGTCAATCGGTTTAAAACCTGTCTCAAAATATTATCTAAATTCTTTCTGATTTCACTTTATAGCGTTAATGACAGTCCCCAAAAGCATAATTGACTGACCGTAGCAGCTCCTTCCCGATCAAACAAAGGCATCTGAATATATGCCTTTGCAAAGCTGCCTGCCGGTTTGCAATCGTGGAATTTGAAAATTCACATTACGACCGGAGACCGACCTGAATGCCCGGACCCGAAGCCGCCCCGGCCCGCACCCGGTCCCGATTTTTGTACTTTGCAGGCGGTAGAATTCATTTCAGAAAGGATTTCAGAAGGATTTCAGAAAGACACCAGAGCATTTGACTGAGAATTCTGCCGCAACAAACTTTTGTTTTTTGAGAATTCTGCTGCAATGGCATTTGCAAAAGGAGGGTATGGAATATGAGCAAAAAAAGGGCATTCATTCTGACGGTGGTGATCCTGGTACTGATCCTTATTATCGCAGGGGCCGCGTTCGGCACCGCGAAGCATATGCGAAGAACCGGCAGAAACAGCGAGAGCGTTGATCTTCATAATGCGGAGGAAGAGTATATAAAAGAGGTGAGACAGGCTCTTCGGGAGCAGGGAGTGGACCGTGCGGGCGTCATGCTGACCAGCGTAACGGACGAAAGCGGAGTGAGGATCTATACCCTTTCGGTTCATCACCGGCTGTTCGGATCGGAGAAGCTTAAGGAACGCGGAGAAAACGCGATCCGCGCGCTGGATGAGATCAGAATGGATGTGCCCCGGAGCAGGATCGAGGTAAAACCTTCCGCTTAAGCATTTCTTTTGACCGTGGCCTGTGATATTCTAAAACGGAAGATAAAAGGCGGATCCGCGTCCGGGAGTCTCCCGAAAGGTGCTTCGGGCGGGTGATCCCATGCATTACGTATATTACGAAAGAATAAGACAGCTGACGGAGAGGAATAACATGGCGGATATCATTACCGGACAGATCTACAGACATTTCAAAGGAAATCTCTACAGGGTGATCACTCTGGCAGAGCATTCGGAGACCGGGGAGCAGATGGTGGTCTATCAGGCTCTGTACGGTGAAAACAAGGTTTATGTCCGGCCGGCCCGGATGTTCACGGAACCGGTCGACAGAACGAAGTATCCGGACGCGCCGCAGGAGTTCCGGTTTGAGATCTGGGATGGGCTGGCGGCAGTACCGGGGGCGTATGCTCCGGCGGCATCGGCGGCAACGGCGGCACCAAAAAGGGAACCCGCCGGATCTGAAAGAACCGGGTCACAGGCCATGGCGGACAGGGCATCCGCTGCGGAACGGACGCCGGACATGACGGACAGGACCTCCTCTGCGGACGCATCCGGAATTGAGAAGAAAGAGCCGGAAAGAGCGCTTGCGGAACCGGAGGAAACGCCTGAAGAACCGGTATTGGATCCGAGGGTGAGCGAATTCCTTGATACGAAGGATTTCAGCGAAAAGCTACGGATCCTCCAGACAATGAAAAACAGTGTGACCGATCCGATGATCGACACAATGGCCTTCAGCATCGATATCGAACTTCACGACGGACCTGTGGAAGCGCGGTATAAAGAACTGTTGGGGTGTGTAGCCCTTAGGGAGAGATTTGAAAACAGCAGGCTGAGAAGTTAAATCAGAACAAATGTTCGAAAAATCATTGACAAAACATATGTTCTGATTTATGATAACCTCACGGGAATATCCCGATCGCGGATAAGCGCCTGTGGTGAGTATTTCAGGGGGATATGGATATGGCATATGATTTATCGAACAAACTTGTAATCGGCGTTTCTTCAAGGGCACTTTTTGACCTCACCGAGGAAAACAGAATCTTTGAGGAAGAGGGTGTCGATGCGTACTGTGCCTATCAGGTGGAGCATGAAAAAGACCTTCTTAAGCCCGGAAACGGCTTTCCCCTGATACGTGCTCTTCTTGATATCAATAAGCTGCCCGGGTTTGAGGGCAGAGTCGAAGTCATCATCATGTCACATAACAGTCCTGACACTTCTTTGCGCGTGTTCAACGCCGTGGAGCACTACGGACTCGGGATATCCAGAGCGGTTCTTGCTTCCGGCGCTCCGCTAACTCCTTATCTGGAGGCTTTTCAGACGGATCTTTATCTTTCCGCGGATGAGGCGGATGTTCAGGCTGCTATCGACTGCGGGATCGCGGCCGGCATCATCTGTGATAATCGCATCACCTCTCCGGATACCGCCTCGGACACTGCCTCCGGGATCGGACAGATCCGGATCGCTTTTGACGGGGATGCCGTGCTGTTTTCGGATGAGTCCGAAATGATCTATCAGAGTCAGGGGCTTGAAGCCTTCGAGGAGAACGAGCGCCGTATGGCGGAGAATCCCATGCAGGCGGGGCCTTTCGCAAAGTTTCTTAAGACCATTTCAGACCTTCAAAAGGAGCTGCCTCAGGATGTCGCCCCGATCCGCACCGCTCTCGTGACGGCCAGGTCCGCTCCGGCCCATGAGCGCGTGATCCGTACGCTGCGAGCCTGGGATGTCCGGATCGACGAGGCCTTTTTCCTTGGCGGGATCACCAAGCGGGATGTGCTGAAGGCTTTCGGCGCGCATATCTTCTTCGATGACCAGCCGGTCCATACCGATCCCGCCTCGGAAGTGGTTCCTTCGGCGAGGGTGCCCTATAAGAATAAAGGCCCGTAAACAAAAAGGCCCTGAAGGCTGAACGGATAAACCGGCCCGGAAAGAGTTACCTGAACCGGTCCGGGATAGAATTGCCCGAACCGGCCCGGAAAGAGTTGCCCGTGGGACTGTCGCACTGATCACTTAGCGCGACAGCCTCTTTTCTTTTGGGCAGAGTTATGCTGCGATAACAACATAAGAAATCATTAGGAAATGCGGACGATCTGTGTTATACTTTCTTTTGACTTTGAAAATGGGTCAGGGGTGAGGAGCGCTCTTCCCTGACATCATTATGTAATATTCAAACAGCAAAAGGAGAAAAAGTATGTATTCACTGGATGAAGTAAGAAAGGTGGATCCCGAGATCGCGGAGGCGATCGTTGCGGAGGAAGACCGGCAGAATTCCCACATTGAGCTGATCGCATCGGAAAACTGGGTATCGAAAGCCGTGATGGCGGCTATGGGCAGCCCGCTGACCAACAAGTATGCGGAAGGTTATCCCGGAAAGCGCTATTATGGCGGCTGCCAGTGCGTGGATGTGGTAGAAACTCTGGCCATCGAGCGTGCAAAGGAGCTTTTCGGCTGTGACTACGCGAACGTGCAGCCTCATTCCGGAGCACAGGCAAATCTCGCGGTACAGTTTGCAATCTGCGAGCCCGGCGATACGATCATGGGGATGAATCTTGCTCACGGCGGGCACCTGACTCACGGCTCACCGGTGAATATTTCCGGAAAATACTTCAACATCGTTCCTTACGGTGTGAATGATGACGGGTTTATCGATTATGACGAACTTCGCCGGATCGCACTTGATTGCAAGCCGAAGATGATCATCGCGGGTGCCTCTGCCTATGCGCGCACGATTGACTTTAAGAAATTCCGCGAAGTGGCGGATGAAGTCGGAGCAGTACTGATGGTGGATATGGCTCACATTGCGGGACTTGTGGCCGCGGGTCTTCATCCGAGCCCGATCCCTTACGCGGATGTGGTCACGACCACGACACATAAAACCCTGAGAGGACCGAGGGGCGGCCTCATCCTCGCGAATCAGGAAGCTGCCGACAAATACAACTTCAACAAAGCAGTATTCCCGGGAATCCAGGGCGGCCCGCTGATGCATGTGATCGCGGCGAAGGCTGTCTGCTTCAAGGAAGCACTTTCCGATGAATTCAAGACTTATCAGAAGAATCTGGCCGACAATGCTCAGGCACTCTGCAAGGGGCTGATCAGCCGAGGGATCAAGATCGTTTCCGGCGGTACGGACAATCATCTGATGCTGATGGATCTTACTCCTTTCGAACTGACCGGAAAGGAAGTGGAGAAGTGGCTTGATGAGGCACACATTACCGCGAATAAAAACACGATCCCGAACGATCCGAAGTCGCCTTTTGTTACCTCGGGTATCCGTCTCGGCACTCCGGCTGTTACAAGCCGCGGAATGAACACGGAGGATATGGACAGGATCGCGGAAGCCATCGCCCTGATCGTTAAGGGCAAAGAGGAGAAGATCCCCGAGGTCCGTGCGATCGTTCAGGAGCTGACGGACAAGTATCCCCTGAAGTAAGCCCTGGGACAGAAGGACAGTTTTCTTCCTGAATAAAGTCCGGGGAGATGAACCGGTACCTTTACGGATCAGTCCCGTGGGAGATGAACCGGCACTTTTCCGGATCAGGCCGGGAGATGAACCGACACTTTTCCGGATCAGCCCGGGGAGATGAACCGACACTTTTTCGGATCAGCCCCGTGAGAGGTGAACATATTCCGGAAACAGGTCAGAAATGAGATATTTCTATGATTCTCATCACTTATAGTTTATATGAGCCCTGCAAACTTTTTGTTTGCGGGGCTTTTTGATTTGATGGTTTTGGCCCGCATATTTGGTGGGAAGAATCAGTATAAGAATTCCCACTTTTTTGGCCGCAAGTGTGTCGCAGATCGGGAAAACGGATCACCGCAACACAAATAAAGAAAGCCGGCCGGCCGCCAGTGTGTTGCAGATCACAGAAAAGACTGATCGCAACACAAATAAAGAAAGCCGGCCGGCCGCAAGTGTGTTGCAGATCGGGAAAACGGCTCACCGCAACACACATAAAGGGAGCCGGCCGGCCACAAGTGTGTCGCAGATCACAGAAAAGGCTTATCGCAACACATATAAAGAGAGCCGGCCGGCCGCAAGTGTG
>JAILLW010000036.1 GCA_024692955.1 Lachnospiraceae bacterium
CATAACACCAGAGGACTCTACTTTGAAAACAGGGAGCTTCCCATCGACCGGAGATCCGAGGGCTTCAAGCTGATCACCAGGATCCAGGACGAGGCTCACCGCTTTGCCATCGAATATCACCGTTCCCTCCGGACCAAATCCCAGGTTCATTCCGTCCTCGATGAGATCGAGGGCATCGGCGCCTCCAGGCGAAAAGCCCTGATGCGGGCTTTCCGTTCCGTTGAGGAGATCAGGAGCGCCACGGTGGATGAACTTGCCGCGATCGATGAGATCCCGCGTAACGTGGCAGAGAATATTTATGAATATTTCCACCGCCAAGTATGATATAATAAGAAGGATCGGGTCCGCAGGCCGGCGGATCAAACATCTTACAATACCGGTTCATGATATGAGGAGGACATCATGCCCAGCGTAAAAATGGAAAAGCTTGTTGAAAAGATGAAGCTCGTGAACCTGACCCCCGAGCTCGACATCACGAAGGTCAAGATCAAGGTACCGGACATCAACCGGCCGGCCCTTCAGATCGCGGGCTATTTCGAACATTTCGAAGCGGTCCGGCTCCAGATCATCGGATTCGTGGAATATACCTATATGCAGGGACTTCCGGAGGCGAGAAAACGCGAGATCTATAAGCGGCTCTTAAGCTATGACATCCCGGCCATCGTCTTCTGCCGGGAACTCCAGCCGGACGAACTCTTCCTTAAGACCGCCATCGAAAGCAACGTAATGATCCTTCAGACGAAAAAAGCGACCTCTTCCTTCACCGCGGAGATCATCCGCTGGCTGAACGTTCAGCTGGCACCCTGCATCTCGATCCACGGCGTACTTGTGGATGTTTTCGGAGAAGGTGTTCTGATCACCGGAGAATCCGGTATCGGAAAATCGGAGGCGGCTCTGGAACTTATCAAGCGCGGGCACCGGCTGGTGACCGATGACGCGGTGGAGATCCGCAAGGTATCCGATGATACGCTGGTGGGCTCCGCACCGGAAGTGACAAGGCATTTCATTGAGCTTCGGGGCATCGGGATCATCGATGTAAAGACCCTCTACGGTGTGTCCTCGGTCAAGGATACCCAGACCATCGATCTGGTGATCCACTTCGAGGACTGGAACAAGGAAAAGGAATATGACCGCCTCGGTCTCGAGGAGGAATATGTGGAATATCTCGGAAACAAGGTCGTATGCCATAACATTCCGATCCGCCCGGGGCGGAATCTGGCGGTGATCTGTGAATCCGCGGCGATCAACCATCGCCAGAAGAAAATGGGCTATAACGCGACCCAGGAGCTCTATCGAAGGGTGCAGGAGTCGCTTTTGCACGGAAACGATGAGGAGGAGGATGACTGATGAGTCAGACAGTATTCGGAGTAGACATCGGCGGTACCACCGTAAAAATCGGTTTGTTCGACACGGCCGGTGAACTTCTCGAAAAATGGGAGATCCCCACAAGAACCGAAAACAAAGGCGCGGAGATTCTTCCGGATGTGGCGAAAAGCATTCAGGAGAAGATGAAAGAGCGCGGACTTGAGAGAAATGACGTGGCAGGCGTCGGGATCGGCGTGCCCGGACCCGTTGACGGGGAAGGCATCGTACACCGCGCGGTCAATCTCGGCTGGGGCGAATTCTCCGTCAAGGAGGAACTCTCCGGGATCCTGAAGATGCCGGTCATGGCGGGAAATGACGCGAATGTCGCTGCCCTCGGCGAAATGTGGAAGGGCGGAGCGCAGGGCTATTCGAATGTGGTGCTCGTGACGCTCGGCACCGGTGTCGGAGGAGGAATCCTCATCAACGGACATATCCTGAGCGGATCCACCGGAGCAGGCGGCGAGATCGGACATATCCATATCGAGGATCATGAAACGGAGAACTGCGGCTGCGGGAACAAAGGCTGCCTTGAGCAGTATGCTTCCGCCACCGGGATCACGAGGATCGCGAACCGGATCCTGAAGGAGAGCACGGATCCTTCCCTCTTAAGGGACGGGGAAGTGAGCGCGAAGACCGTCTTTGACGCGGTAAAGCAGAACGACGCGCTGGCGATCCGGGTGGCGAAGGAATTCGGACGCTATCTCGGAGACGGGCTGGCGGCCATCGCCTGCGTGGTAAATCCCGAGGTCTTCTGCATCGGAGGCGGCGTATCCAAGGCCGGCCCTGTGCTGCTTGATTATATCAGGCCCTCCTTCCTCGAACACGTCTTCCACGGAAGCCGGGGGACCGGATTCGTTCTCGCGACGCTCGGAAACGACGCGGGGATCTACGGAGCGGCAAGGCTCCTTCTGGACAATTAGGATGAACGGGCTTTCACCGGATATCATCGAATACATAAAGACGATCCTTCCGGAAGATAATATTCATGCGGATGAACCCATGAGCGCTCATACGACCTTCCGTACGGGCGGCCCGGCAAAACTGCTCGTCGAGCCGGAAACGCCGGAAGAGATCATGACACTTCTGTCATATTTAAAGCAGATCGAGGAACCTTTTTTCATAAAGGGAAACGGCAGCAACCTTCTGGTATCGGACCGGGGATATGACGGGGTGATCATCGAACTGAACGGGAAATTTTCCGGGATCGAACGATCGGACCGGATCATCAGGGCGAAGGCGGGGGCTCATCTTTCCGCCATCGCGAAGGAAGCGCTGGATGCTTCCCTCACCGGCTTCGAATTCGCTTCCGGCATCCCCGGCACTTTGGGGGGCGGCGTTGTGATGAATGCGGGTGCCTACGGAGGGGAGCTTAAGGACGTGATAAGGGACGTGACCGTTCTTGACGGGAACAACGAGATCCTTACCCTGCCGGCGGAGGATATGGAATTCGGATACCGGACGAGCATTATCAGAAAAAGACCCTTTACGGTGCTCGAAGCGTCGATCGAACTTACAGAGGGAGACCGGGAGGAGATCCGCGAAAAGACGGCGGAGCTTAACCGGATGCGGAGGGAAAAGCAGCCCCTCGAGTACCCCAGCGCGGGAAGCACTTTTAAACGCCCGGAGGGATATTTTGCCGGGGAACTCATTATGGATGCGGGACTCCGGGGCTTTTCCGTCGGCGGTGCCGCGGTATCCGAGAAGCACTGCGGCTTTGTGATCAACAAAGGACGGGCGACTTCCGAGGACATCCGTGAGGTGATCCTTGAAGTGACCGAGCGGGTCTTTGACCGCTTCGGCGTGAGGCTCGAACCCGAGATCGTATTTTTGGGAGCATTTTAGCATGCGTTTTGTGGTGGTGACCGGAATGTCCGGCGGAGGAAAAAAGACGGCGCTCCGTATGCTGGAGGATATCGGATTCTACTGTGTGGACAATCTTCCGGTGGAACTGATCGAAAAGTTCGTGGAGCTTCTTTCAAGCCCCCAGGGCGAGGTGAGCAAGGTAGCCCTGGGCGTCGATGTGCGCGCGGATCACAGCTTTGAGCGCGTGCCTGCGATCCTTAAGAAACTCACCGAGGCGGGCTATCCTCTGGAGATCCTCTATATGGAGGCCGATGATGCCACCCTTCTTAAGAGATACAAGGAATCCCGCAGGATGCATCCTCTTTCTCCGGACGGCCGGATCGAAGACGGGATCCGCAAAGAGCGGAAGATCCTTTCGGTCATCAAGGAGCGGGCGGACTATATCATGGATTCCTCGAAGCTCCTTACCCGGGATCTGAAGGAGGAACTTGACAAGATCTTCGTGAAGGACGAGGGCTATCTGAGCCTTATGATCACGATCCTTTCCTTCGGATACAAGCACGGGATCCCCCAGGATGCGGATCTGGTCTTCGATGTCCGTTTTCTGCCGAATCCCTTTTATATCGAGGAACTGAAATACCTTTCGGGAAGCGATAAGCCGGTCCGGGACTATGTGATGAGTTTCCCGGAGGCGGATATCTTCCTTGACAAACTGCAGGATATGACGGAATTCCTGATCCCGAATTACGTAAGGGAGGGGAAATCCCAGCTTGTCCTCGCCATCGGATGCACCGGAGGAAAGCACAGGAGCGTGACGCTTGCGAATGAACTGTATGCGCGGCTCAAGGACAAAAAAGGCTACGGAGTGAAACTCTTTCACAGGGATATCAATGCCGGGATCCACGGTCAGTACTGACCTTTCCCGGGCCGAAGGGAGACCCTTTATGTCATTTGCGAACGAGGTCAAAGAGGAACTTTCGGAGGTTCTTCCCAACGGGCGTCACTGCCGGATCGCGGAGCTTTTCGCGATGGATTCCTTTCTCCCGAAGGAGCCCGATCCGGACTCTCTCCCCGGACGAAAATACTTTACTTTAAGAAAAAAAACTGATATCGTATATAGGTGCGCGGATGCCGACCTCAAGAAGGCATGCTGCAGAAGAGCGTATGTGCGCGGAGCCTTTCTTTCGGCCGGTTATATCAACCATCCGGAGAAGGGTTACAGCCTCGAATTCGTCTGCCCGGCGAAGGAGAGCGCGGAGCTTCTTACGGAATGTCTGAACGGCTTTTCGGTAGAGCCGAAACAGACCGGAAGAAAAGGATGCATCGTCCTTTATCTTAAGGAGGCGGAAGCCATCGCGGATACGCTTAACATCATGGGAGCAAGCAGAACGCTTCTTTATCTGGAATCTCTCAGGGTGGAAAAGGATGTCCGGAATCTGCTGAACCGGAAGGTGAACTGTGAAGCGGCAAACATCGCGAAAACGGTCAGCGCCTCCGCAAATCAGATCGGGGATATCGAAAAGATCGAAGAAAAGATCGGGATTGAAAATCTTCCGGAACCCTTAAGGCAGATGGCGAAGATCAGACTTCAATACCCGTCGGCCTCCCTTTCGGAACTGGGAGGATATCTTGATCCACCGGTAGGCAAATCCGGTGTCAATCACAGGCTTCGCAAGTTAAGCGCCATCGCTTCCGAACTGTGACCGTTTTAAACGAGGAGGAGTAAAATGGAAAAAATTGTCAGGATTCAGTTGGCGGGAGATCTGGAAGCCAGACCGATCGCCATGCTGGTTCAGGTGGCAAGCAGATTCGACAGTTCGGTCTATCTGCAGGCCAAGGGCAAACGGGTCAACGCGAAG
>JAILLW010000050.1 GCA_024692955.1 Lachnospiraceae bacterium
TCTCATATTCCTCGTGAAGCGTGATCGTATCACCTGCTGCCAGTCCGAATTTTTCCATGAATGCGGATGACAGATATACATTGTTTTCCGGAAGCCCCGCCGGCATATTCACATAGGAGCTGTCAGGAGAGATACCGTATATGGTCACGCTTTCATCGCCGCCGCTTCCCATGCCGGCGCGAAATGACCCGGTCTCCTTGGGGTACATCAGAGTCTTCGCACTGAAACGTTCGGCGCTGCCCTCTGATGTTTCGATCACATTACCGTCGGAATCCTTATACCCCATCAGCATATACTGATAATCGGCGAATACCATCTCGGGTGCTCTGCTCCCGTAGTGATTAAGAGAGTCCGGCAGTCCGAAGGCAAAGCACATCATCAGTTCTATGAATATCACTCCGAAGATCAGCACCACATAGTTCGGCATATTCTGGAACATGATCCTTAACCGGAATCTTTTAAGGAACGACCATGCCGGTATTCTCCTTGCCTTGGAATGTCTGGTCTTCGTCAGGTCATGTCTGAGAAACTGAAGCGGAGACAGCTGCAGTTTCTTCACAATAACTATGAGATTAATGAAGAACATCAGGACAAGAGGAATGACCGTCGTCTTCACAAGTGCGGTCGGACTCCATACCAGATGACATGTCGGCAGACTGTAGCTTTCATAGTAAAGTGACACGGCCAAGCCTCGAAAAGCGGTATATCCGAGTACGTTTCCGATCACTGCACCTATCAGCGTAACGGCGACAGGCAATGACATGTAATGAACGGCGAGCTCCTTTTTGCTGTATCCCGAAGCACGAAGAGTTCCGATCACGGGAGCTTCCTTATCGATGGTGTTGCTTATGGTGATTGCAAAAATAAACGCGATCACGGCGATCAGGATATAGCAGAGGATGCTCGTTGCGCTCGAATCCCCTTCGATATCCGAAGGCGCGAAATTGCTCGCCTGTCTTAAGTATTCCGGGAGGTAGCTTTTGATCTCATAATCATGGACGAGGGTCTGAGTGATCAGGGCTTTAAGGAAATCCTCCGAGGTATCGGCCTGTTCTATCTTATCCGCGGGATCGGTCTCATACATATATGCGTAGTTATAGTGGATCCTGGCCCGCAGGGAATCAAACGCTTCGGGAGTCACCATGCCCACGTCGAAGCCGAATGCGTCAAACATCAGATCCGTATTGGATTCGTGAAGCGTCAGGTAATGGACATAGGACAAAAGTCCGACAACGGTAAATTCCTTTCCGCCGACCGTGATCGTGTCTCCCATACGGACACCCCTGTTATCGGCATGCATCCGGTCAATTGCGATCTCCGATCCGGTTCTGGGGGCACGCCCTTCGTTAAAAGAGGCCTGATCGATCGATGTGTCACTTCTGAATACCCTTATCGTCGCATCCTGCGTTCCGTCATTGTCGGCATCCTCGGATTCATCTCTGTAAAAATCCTCATAAACGCTGACCCGAACGGCTGAAAATCCTTCGTCATCAAGACCGTATTCTTCCGAGATCTCGTCCCACTCATCGTCAACCGTTTCTCTGACCGCATCATGAGCTTCTTCGTATGCCTTGTCAGAGGCTTCGGTAAACTCATCGGATTCTCTCGCCTCTTTTATCGCATTTTCATAGTTTTCATCTACAGCCGCATCTATCCGGGCAAGGATCATATCCTCATCGGTAATGCCGTATGCTTCACACTGTGTGCGGACAGCTTCTTCGATCGCATTTCTCACCTGTTCATCGAGCTCTTTTTCGATCGCTTCCGAAACCTCGGAATCTGCTTCCTCCATGCCCTTGTCCAGGAAGTACCGCCTCACATCAGCCATTTCGCCGGTGCTTATATCTGCAAGAAATTCGGGAGCGGCCTTTCTTGACAGTTCAAAAGATCCGTCTTCGAGCTTAAGTTCTTCTTTTCCCTGTTCGATCGAAGCCAGCATGCTGTCATGACCTACGTACATGCCGGAAACGAGTCCGATCATCAGGACAAGAAAAACTATGATCACAAGATACTTATGCCAGTCAGAGATCAGTTCCCTTGGTATACGCCTTATAAGCGGATTTTTCATTTCCTGCCTCCTTACCACTCGAGCTCGGAAGCAGGGGTTTTGACTTCGTTGATGTCATTATGACGGACAACCCCGTCCCTTAATTTGATCACATGATCCGCCATGTGTCTTATGGCTTCATTGTGTGTGACCATGATCACCGTACTGCCGTACCTGCTGTTGCAGTCTTCTATAAGTGCGAGAATCTCCTTTGACGTCTTATAATCGAGTGCCCCGGTAGGTTCGTCGCACATCAGGATGTCCGGATTCTTTACCACCGCCCTTCCTATGGATACTCTCTGCTGCTGGCCGCCCGACAGCTGGTTCGGATACTTGTATTTATGATCCTGAAGACCGAGAGTCGTGATCACCTCTTCCACATCCAGCGGATCGTCGGAAAGGTAGGCGCCGACTTCGATATTCTCTTTGACATTCAGATTCGGTATGAGGTTGTACATCTGAAAGACGTAGCCCAAATGCTTTCTTCGGTATAACGTAAGCTGTTTTTCCGTCATGTCCTCGAGCTTGTCTCCGTTAATGCTCACAAATCCCGAATCAGGCGTATCGATCCCGCCTATGATATTGAGCAGAGTGGATTTCCCGGAGCCGGATGGACCGAGGAGCACACAGAACTCACCCTTCTTCACCGTAAAATCCATGCCCCTCAGTACATCCTGTTTTGCCTCCCCGGAGCCAAAGCTTTTTTTCAGGCCCCGGATTTCCAGAAAACTCTCATCCATTCCCTGTCGCCTCCGATCTGTTGTCTTTTACATCCAAAAGGTGCGTCATACTCTTCAGTCCTATCGCCACGGTCGATCCGTTATGAAGCATCGCGGATGTCGCGGGCGGCATGGCACCGGCTATGCCAAGCCCTATGAGAGCCGTATTGAATCCCACTATGGTTCTGTAATTGAACCTGATCCTTTTCATCAAAAGAGTGCTGATATCCCTGAGTACAACAATGCTTTCAAGATCATCGGAGCCTATCGTGATATCGGCTATCTGCCTGGCTATTTCCGCACCGTCGCTGATCGCTATTCCTGCATCCGATGCGGATAGTGCCGGGGAATCATTGATCCCGTCGCCTACCATGACCACCCGATGACCCTCTTTCTTCATTTTCTCCACATATCCGGATTTATCCTCGGGAAGAACTTCCGAATAGTATTCGCTGATCCCGGCTTCGGCTGCGATCCTGGCTGCAGTCCTTTCACTGTCACCGGTCATCATCACGATATGCTCAAACCCGCGCGCCCGGAGTTTTCCTACCACATCCGGTGTTTCTGACCTCATTGGGTCATCTATCAGGATGCATGCCGAAAGTTTACCGTTCTTGGCGAAATACAGATGAGAATATTCATCCGGCAGCGCGTCGAACGCTTCTAAGCTGTCATCGTCTATGACAGCCCCTTCATCTTCGAACACAAAATGATAGCTCCCGATAACGGCTCTTTCCCCGCCGATCTCGGAAGCAATACCATGCGCAACGATATACTCCACGCTTGCATGAAGCTCATCATGCAGCAGTCCCTTTTCCCATGCGGCATCTACAACTGCACCTGCGACGGAATGCGGAAAGTGTTCTTCGAGACACGCTGCCTGTCTTAACAGCTCGTCTTCGGATTCATCACAGAACGAAACAACGCCCGCCACTGCCGGTTTTGCTTTTGTGATCGTGCCGGTCTTGTCAAAAATGATCGTATCCGCATCCGCTACAGCTTCAAGAAACTTTCCTCCCTTGACGGTTATGTCATACTCCGATGCTTCTTTTATGGCGGATAATACCGATATCGGCATCGCCATCTTGAGTGCACACGAATAATCAACCATTAGCACGGATACCGCCTTGGTAATATTCCGGCTTATCGCCCATGTCAGCCCGGCGGCAAGCAGCGTATACGGTACAAGTCTGTCAGCAAGCCGCTCTGCTTTGCTCTCCAGAGATGACTTCAGTTTCTCGGATTCCTCGATCATCTTTACGATCTTGTCAAAGCGTCCGCACCCTTCGGTCTGAGTCACCCTGATGGTGAGGTCGCCTTCTTCCACGACGGTCCCGGCAAATACGCTCATGCCGCATCCCTTGTGTACCGCTGCGGATTCCCCTGTCATGGAAGCCTGATTGATCATTGCATCACCGGAAACGATCTCTCCATCAAACGGGATCATATTTCCCATTCTCACAACAACCCTGTCGCCGCATTCGATCGCGGATGCATCTGTCTGTACTTCTCCGCTGTCCGTCAGAAGCCATACCGTGTCGATGTTCAGAGACATCCTTCTCGCAAGATCGTCAACCGATCGCTTGTGCGTCCATTCCTCCAGAGTGTCCCCGATCTTCAGGAGAAACATTACATTTGATGCGGTATTATAATCTCCGATCAAAACTGCGGAGCTGACAGCGATCGCATCCAACAGTTCAACCTGCAGACGTCTGTTTTTAAGAGTCTTAAGCCCGCGCCATATATATCTGACTGTTTTAATGATATCCAGCACTCTGCGTATGGCAAACGGGAGTATCAAACGCCTTGCATAATGGAGTATCACCGTGGTCACCACCTTGTCGTAGTAACCGGCACTGAGTTCTCTGCCGGAGCACTCAAATACTCGCTCCGGCACCTGAACGTCATCAAACGAAAAAGCTCTGACTATCTCTGTGATCCGTGACCTGTCACAGTCAAAAAAGATCACCGCATCCGCTGTCCGTTCATATACACGGACGTCGTTTATCTCATCAAAACCCCTTAAGTAGTATTCAAAGGTATCCGCTTCTCTGAAACTCAGACGCTTCCTGGGCAGATGCAGTCGTATCCTGTTTTTGAGTTCATGTCTGATCGTATAGTTCATTCTTCAGTGACATCTTCCTTCCCGGCTCTCTCCTCGTTTATCGCCTTGGCTTCCTCGTAGATATCACTGCAGTTTTCCCGCAACGTGGTAACCTGATCCATCACGCAGTCTTTGGCTCTCAGAACCCCCGCCGTGCAGCGTGTATAGATCTTCTTGGCATCCTTGGAGGACAAAAGTCTGATCCCCTCCAGTCCAAACAGAGTTCCCAGTGCAAATAATCCGATTCCTTTAAATTTCATTTTGTCTGCCTCCTGTCATCCTAAAAACGGTGCTGCGATATGATATACAATGCACGAAAGTACGAGTGCCGCTCCGATGTAGAATCCCGCCGTCTTCGCGGTCCACTTCAATGAATGGGACTCCCTGTATGTGGTGGAAAGCGCCATAAGGCAGGGAACGCTGAACGTGCAGGCGAACATGAACGCCAGAGCTTCCGCTCCGGAAATGGTCTGTGACATGATCTGCGAAAGCGCCAGCTTATCGATTCCTCCGCCGCTTGCATTAAATGCCACATCCGCCACATTGCTTTGTCCGGCAAAAACGGCATTCAGCGTCCCGAGGACCGCTTCCTTTGCAAAGGCCGCACTGATAAACGCCATGAAGGTGCGCCAGCTCATGCCGAAGAATTTAGTTACCGGTTCGATAAAGGTTCCGATCCTGTAAAGCAGGCTGCTCTCCACATTTCCCGACGGACTGAAGGAAAAGCCCCAGAAGATGAGTGAAACAAGGGTAACGGTTCTTATTGCCCTTTTGAACATATCGAAGCATTTGATCCATGCTTCCTTGATGATATACCTCCAGTGCGCCTTATGATAAGGCGGAAGCTCCATGATCATTCCGGTTCTTGCATCCTCCGGCACAAGTTTGTTTCCGAACACTCTGGATACGATAAACATCAGGACAAAGATATAGGCTATGATCCCGATGCATACAAGAGCCGTTCCCCAGAC
The DNA here is from genome assembly GCA_024692955.1 of Lachnospiraceae bacterium. Classification (GTDB taxonomy): domain Bacteria; phylum Bacillota; class Clostridia; order Lachnospirales; family Lachnospiraceae; genus JAILLW01. The sequence goes on from JAILLW010000050.1 coordinate 5,842, forward strand.
AGGGAAAAACATACTGGAGATCACCGGCATAACGCTCCAGATCGAAGCGCAGGGAACCGCCCATACGACCATCATCGTAAGCATCTTCTGCCCCCAGGAGTCCATGACTCTGGTGCCGGACGCACCGCCGATGGTGCATCCCATTCCCATCAGGATCGGTGCGACAGCTTTTCCCTGAAGGCCCAGTTTCGACAGTGCTCCGTCAAACTGATACGCGGCTCTTGCCAGAAATCCGATCTCTTCCAGAAATCCAAACGCTATATTAACGCCAAACACAAAGGCCGACATCGAGATGCAGAAATACAGGGTATTGGGAATAAGCAGGCTGAATACGGAAACGAGCCACGGATGCACATTAAGACCGTTCAGGAAACCGGCGATCGGGCCTCCCAGTAATTTGGGAAGCATCCCCGCCACACTCATGAAAGGCGACATGATAAGCATCGCGGCCAGAAATCCCGCCAGAATGATCAGTACCGTCATGACCTTCCCCCAGAAGGGTTTCAGCATGATCCTGTCGAATCCGGAAACCTTATAGTCTTTTCCGGCTTTATTCGTCAGTCCTTCGAGTATCGTACTGATCCATGTGAATTTGGCGGTTCCCTCGGACAGAAGTTTCTCCGATCCGTTGTTATCCCCCGCCTCCTTCGAGGCGATCTCCGGAGCGGTGATCAGTTTATGAGGCTTCTTGATTTCCTCCGCAATCAGTTTCTTTAATCCTTCAAATCCCTTTCCGTCAGCTGCGGTAAAGGGCAGCACGGGTATTCCGAGCCTTTCGGACAGCTTCCTGTCATTGATCGTCTTCCCCTGAGTTTTTGCGACATCCATCATATTGAGGATCAGAATAGCAGGCGCATCCATCGAAGCGAAATCCGCCAGCATATACATGCTTCTTTCAAGCTGCGAAGCGTCCACCAGTATGCAGACCAGATCCGCCTCGCCGCTTTTAATGAATTTCTCCGTGATGATCTCTTCATCGGAATTGCCGGACAGCCCATAGCTTCCCGGCAGATCCACTACCGTATATGTCTCGTTGTTATAACTGTAAGTACCATCATTTTTCTCAACCGTCTTTCCCGGCCAGTTACCCACGTGCTGTCTGGATCCGGTCAGCTGATTGAATACCGTGGATTTCCCGGAATTGGGCTGTCCCAAAAGTGCTATGCAGTTCATCCTTTCACCTCCGTAACTTCGATCTTTTCGCAGTCCTTTCTGTTAAGGGCAAGCAGCGTTTCCCTGACATAGACAAGCACCGGCATTTTCCTGTCGTTCTTCACCACCTGAAAACCCGCTCCTTCCGTCAGACCGATGGATGTGATGCGTTTTAAGAAACGCTCGTCTTTTCCCAAAGACCTTACCGTGCCGTGTCCGTCGGCTTTCATTTCACTCAGTTTCATTTTTTATCCTCCTGGTTTTTTACTTCACCAATGATGAACAGATCCACGCGGCGGCCGTGGATGCCGCCGGGAATATGATCAGCAGTTTCAGAAGCTGACTTTTGATGTTATATCCGTATTTCCTGTTGGCGTATACGCTTTCCACCTCGGGAAAATAGTGCTGAAAGAATCCGGACTTCATAAGCAGAAAGTAATCAAAACAGATCATGTCGTAGATCTTATAGATCGTAAAGATCGATACAAATCGCAGAAAGAACTGAAGGAACGTATAATCATTTCGGAAGCCGTCCCAAATCGATGTGATCCCGACTCCCAGTATCATAAGGAAGCTGAAGACCATAAGCGTCCACCCGATCGCCCTTGCACCGCGGAACAGTTCCTCCTTCCTCGGAATGATCGCTTCCTGTGCTTCCTTCGGTGCAGAGGAGAAAAACCTCTTGTCCTGTATAAATGCCACCGCCGACAGAAGCAACAGGGATATGGCCGCACAAAACACGATCGCAAGAAAAATTGTCAGAAACAATGTCTTTCCTTTCTGTTAGCATATGCTAACTATCGTCCGAAAAGAATGCCTCCGCAAGATGCCGGGAAAAGCGCAATATCTTCTATCCCGTACGTTCATCCACATCTGCTTATGAGGCTTGTCACATCGTGTATGTTAGCACCCGCTAACCAATATGTCAAGAAATGACCCCCGGGGACGGGGTCAGAGGGTCATTTCAGGCGGCTGACGCGGATTCAATATGTTCGCAGGCACAATTTGCGCGAGGCAGCGAGACACACGGAAAAAGCCTTCCGTCTACAGGCTTTTTCCGTTGTCGTGGCTCGCGTCGCCGGTAAGCATGTGCCGGGAACATATTATCCGCGGAACGGCGCTGTCCGTACATCGACGCAAAATGACCCCATAACCCCGTCCCGGGGGGTCATTTCGTGTTGTTTTCTTTCAGGAAATCAATGAATTCGGCCTCGGGAATCGGCCTTGAAAAATAGAATCCCTGGATATAATCCACGCCCATGATCTTCATCACGTTCATCTGATCCTCGGTCTCGATCCCCTCCGCGACCACGTGCATGGTCAGCTTGTGCAGGATATCCACCATTCCGGGAAGCACATATCTGGTCTTGTCGTTCTCGAAGTAACTGTGCGTAAAGGAATAGTCGAACTTGATGATTCCGACGGGCATATTTACGAAATAATCGATGTTGGAAAGGCCCGTCCCGAAATCATCCAGGGAAAACGTGATGCCCTTCTCGATCAGATGATTCATGTTTTTCAGCATGAGCTCACGGTTCTTGGCCGCGGCGGTCTCCGTGATCTCAAGATTGATCCTGCCGGGCGCGATGCCGTAACGCTCGATCGTTTCCATAACGAATTTCGCGGGGTTCTCAATATCGAACTGGGCTGCCGAAATATTGACCTCGATCTGCTTCAGCCCGTATTTATCCGGATCCTTCCTGACCAGAAACTGGCATACCTTTTCGAACACGACTATGCCAAGCTGGAGGATCTGCCCGGTCTCTTCCGCCACCGGTATGAACTGTCCCGGCGGAACGATATTACCGTCTGCCGTCCGTATGCGCACCAGCGCCTCAGCGGTATCGAAGCAGTCTTCCTTCACATTGTAGAACGGCTGGTAGAAGACCTCTATCCGGTCCTCGCGGATCGCCTCATCGATCAGTCCCTTGATCCCGTTCTGATCCCGGAGCTTCTGAACCAGTTTCGGGCTAGCGACGGTGATTTCTTCTTCGGCCTCCAGATAAGTATGGAGGAAGCGGAAAAACTCATCGGGTCCGCTCATTTCCATACTGTCCGGTACCAGGAGGTAGGTTCCCTTCGCGGGCAGATCGGTCACTCCGTCCTTCTGCTTTTTGATGTTCGCGGCCCGTTCAAACATCCGGTCTTTGTCATCATAGACCACGCAGAAGGTATCATCATCAATGCGGAATGCCGGTTCGGGACCGAGGCTTACAAGAGCCCTTGCCGTTCGCATGACCGCGGCCTGCTCCATATTGTAATCCACATAATTCGTCAGATAATGGATCTGGGCCGTAAACAGCGAAAACCGCTTGCCGAACTTGTATCTGTCATGCACATATGCCGAAAGGGCGTGGGTGGTGAAAAGTCCCGTATAGCCGTCGATGAACTCGCTCGGGTTTTCCAGCTGGATATAGAGTATTACCATACCGAAGGCCGATGCGAATCCCACAAGCAGCAACTGGGGTACCGCAAACTGTACCGCCGCCGCAAGAAGCCAGATCCCCTGCCAGAGGATCATCGCGATAAATCTTCTGCCCGGCATCTGCTTCCGGTAAACGATCGTCGTAACGATCGTGGTAAGGATGTAGATGGCGGAAAGCGAGTATGCCACCGTGGTGGACGGACCGAAAGAATATACGATACGTCCGGATGCGGTAAACCCGATGGGAAGGACCAGCATCAGGATCTCACCCACGGCAAAGATCATATGGTAAAAGATCCTGACCGCCTTAGCCCAGGTTTTGTCCCTCGGAAGCAGTCCGGTGGAAACATAGATATATCCGAAATAACCCTGCAGTACCAGAAGCATAATGTAAAGTTTGCATACAAACTCGGTTATGACAGGATTGAAGTCGGAATTAACGGACAGGTTGATACAGATGACCGACAGGATATCGAAGATCAGACAGGCAAAGCATGCGAAAACAGCGCGCTGAAAAAGCTTGCGGTTCATAAGATCAAGCTTCTTCTCGCGCATAAACATAACCGCGATCGTAAATATCACAAACAATGCACAGCATTGAAGTTCAATATTCATGGCTGTATCCTTACACAAAGATTTAATCTGTGACGATCATCCAATAATTGTATCACTTTATTGCATATTTATCCATAACCCGTCCATAACTGTCCCGCGAAATTCTCTTTTTGCCGGAGTTATCCTGAATTTCAGGGTTATGCTTCCGCCGTATCGGCCCTTCCCCTTAAGAGTAACGGAGGCCGTGCCGGCTCTTATGTTGTTTGAATATGCAATGTTATCGACGTCAAAATCCGTACCGGGCTCAAGGAATGCGGGAGCATTCCGGCTTCCCGTATAAAGCAGCCCTGCAAGTTCCTTTTCGGTAAGCCTGCATTCATATCCGGTGCAGACCCTTGCCTGAATGCTCATCGCGCTCACCTTCCCGAGCTGCTCCGAAGGTCTGAGATACCTGTATGTATACGGCCCGACGCTTCCCGAATAATTCCCTTTCCCGGAGATCCGGACACTTACCAGGCGGGTTGCTTCATCATACTGATATTCTTCAAGGAAGAAATCCGTCCCCTTCTTCAGCTTCTTTCCGTTAAGATCAGTGAGTGTAACGGCAGGATCCCGGTATCCCTTTTTGGACTCGGCTTTATCGGAGATCTCTGCGCTTCCGCCGTTTGAAAGAACATATTCAAGATCCTGTTTCGTGACGGCGAACTTAAGGGAGACGCTTCCCTTATATCTGCCCTTTCCCTTTACGACGGCTCTTGCTGTTGCCCCGTTCGTTACCTTCGTGTTTTTGCTGTAGCTTACGGTATAATCGACACCTTCCGTAAGAAGCCTTTCCTTATCCGATATCGTGATCCGGGGCCTTGCTCCGCCTTTTTCATATGCGACTTCAACAGCCGGATCCGTGCTTCCGTTTACGGAATAGGTAAAGGATGATCCCTCACCTGCCCTTGTCAGTTTTCTTCCCTTGTTAATGGTAAAGGTAACGGTCTTTTCGCCCATATAGCCTTCGGGATTTCCGTCCGGTGCCGAAAGCCTTACCTTTACCTTGCCGGGCTCCGTGCACCCGCCAAGGATCTCTGCCTGATAATCGGTTCCGTATACCAGCTTCTTTTTGCCGATCTTCACGGTATATGCATCGGCAGGCGGTATGATCTCCTCTCCCGTATAGG
>JAILLW010000087.1 GCA_024692955.1 Lachnospiraceae bacterium
CATTTTTATGCCCGTCCTTCCGCTTCCCGGAATCCGGGGAGGAAAGAAGGCGGAGCAGATAGGAAAAGACCGAAGGATCGATCAGGGGGTGCCTGATCTCCAGGGAATGATACATGGCGGAACGATCCGAGGAAAAGAGCTTTCTTTCCCGATCCCTTTCCGGGAGGGAAGCAAAAAGGGCATAATCCCTGCCGGAATCCTTCCCTGTTCCGGAAAGCATCATTCCGGATACGAGTCCCTTAAGACCTCCTTCTTCTTCGGAGGAAGCGGAGCCGGAGAACTCTTTTACGAGCAGGGATCTGAGCTTCAGGGTAAGCTTCTTTGCCATGGGGAGAACGGAGCCGCCCGAAGGAGGATCCCACGGGAAGAGGGTATATCCGGAAAGGGCAAGCCGGACATCCTTTGACATCATCCCAAAGGTGATCGTATCCGGGATCAGGGAGGGATCCGCCACCGGATCGTCAAAGATCCGCGGCAGCTTTCTTATGACGGAGAGGATCTCCTTGTCACTCAGGCGGACAAAGGTATGGGGAGATCCGAGAAGCTCCGCCATGGCAGCCGTCCCTTCCGGAGCGGGATAAGGTGTGTCCGCAAGCCCCGGGGTATAGGTATGAAGCAGCCCTCCGCTTTCTTTTGCGGCCATTTTCGCGATAAGGAGAAAGAAAGGATCCCCGTCAAGCATGATCCCGAAGGGCACATCCTTCTGAAGCACCCTTCGAAGAGAATCCCGGATCAGCGCATGAAGCATACGTGCCCCCTCTTCGGGATCCGTGACCGGATATTCCGCCATGGAAAGTGCGGCCTTTTCGCTGCTGAAATACCGGCTTTCCGAAAGCGCGGGCTCCTTTCCGGAAGAAGGGGAAAACCTCAGGATGCATCCGGGAGCGACCTTTTTTACATTCCGAAAGAGGGTCGATATGCCGTCCGTATACTGTGTCTCGAGAAAAGAAGCGATCACGTCCGTATCGGGGACCCTTACGAAATCCGGTCTCTTCATGATCGGGGAAAGCGTGGATCCGAAATAAAGATCCGGCTTCTCCCCGGTTCCGGCGGTCTCGTAATAAAGAGGCTTCTGCCCGAGAGGGTCCCGGGCAAGATACAGGGCTTCCTCGTCCGCGTCATAGACGGCGACGGCAAACATCCCGTCAAGATGCTCCGGAAAGGATATGCCCCATTTCAGATAGGATGCGAGGATCACTTCCGTATCGGAAAGGGAACGGAAGGAATAGTCCTTAAGCTCCTCCCTGAGGGAATCCGCATTGTAGAGTTCTCCGTCAAAGACGATGCTCGCGCGGCCGTCGATGCTCCGCATGGGCTGATGCGCATAGTAGGAGGAGTCCCGGATCGGGAGACGGTTTGAAGCAAGCCCCGCCATATATTCCCGGTGGGCCACATAGATCTCCGAACCCGAATCGAAGGGACCGCGCCGTTTCAGGGTACGGTTCATCGCGTTAAGGTCGTTCAGGGTGATATTCTGTTTGGAAATAAAGCCGCAGATTCCGCCCATCGGTCAGTTCTCCATCGGGGTCAGAGCTTCGATTCCATATCTTCGAGGGAACGGTAGCCGTAAAGAAGGGCGGAATTGCCGATGATCATCTCGGCGAGATTCTTTCCCTCCTTCGCGATGCCGGCAAGGAACCGCCCGTAAAGGAGCAGGGTCCGGTCGGAATATGTGGAGATCTCGCCCCGGAGATAGGTTTCATAGGAGGTGTCATATTCCGTATCCTCACTGGTGTGAATGACCCTTGTCTCCATTGCCGCCTTCGGATACTTCGCGGCAAATTCCTCCATCATGCCGGTCTGGATCGCGGTGATCTCCTCGATGATCGCCTTTTTCTCCGGCGGGATCACGGGGAGAGAATCCTTTATCTTCGCGTATTCCGAAGGAGCCGTGGACTCCTCCATCCGTGCGTATTTTTCCGTGATGAGGTTCCAGCCCCGCGCGTTTGCGGCGTTAAAATCATCGATATAACTTAAGAGCATCTCCTCCGTCCAGGTAAGGTACTGGCTCTTTCGCATGGCAAGGAAGGTGTCCCAGTCGTCCTGACAGGAGGCGCGTCCCCCCTCGTTCACCGTTTTGTCAAAGGCATTCCATTCGAGACGGATCAGCGTATCGATCAGTTCCTCTTTCGAAGGCATCGCATCGTTGTTCATACCGGCTTCTCCTTTTCCTCCGGATCTGTGTGAGAGGATCTCGCCGGTATGATGATCGAGATAATCATCATTGGCGGATACCAGTCCCTGTTTCTTTAATTCCTCAAAAAGATGGGAAGCGATCTCATCGATCAGTTCCGTATTGGAAGGATCGTCGATCCTGTTTCCGGAAAGACGCAGGATACGCTCTTCCGTATAGGGATCAAGCTCCTTCATTCCGCGGTGCATCCACTTGTAAAAAGGAGCATAGGTCCTGTGAAGAAGGTAGACCACCTGCATGGCGCTCTGAAGGAAACCGCTGAGAGAGATCATGGCTGCGGGGAGGTCGTTCCGCTTCAGCATCCTCGGATAATTATACTGCCCGTACTGGGAAAACATGGAAGCTTCGTAGGCCAGCTTCCGGAGGCGCACATCCTCGGGATAATAATCCATAAGCCCCTGCCGGATGGAGGAAAAGACTCCTTCATCATCCCGGAAGACCTCGCCGTTCACGGCTTTCCTTAACTGCTCATCCTTTATGAAGAGCCACTCGCCTTCCGTTTCCGGAACCCGGGGGAGTCCGATCAGATTTTCGTAGAATTCCCCGATCCTGAAGACGCCCACCCGCTTTACGGCCTCGTGGACCTTAAGCCGCACGGTGTCAAGAAAGACGGGAGGAAGGGCATCATAGGCTTCCTGAAGCTCCTTTCCGATCCGGTCATAGACTTCGTCCGTAAGAAAGAGACAAAAGCCCGGTCCGAAATCGTGATCCGCGGATGCCGTATCATCGAAGCCCTCGCATTCGGAACCCTCTCCCACAAGGCCTGCGGCGATCCTGCTTTCATATTCCGGGAATCTTTCCCGGATCATCGGGGCGCCGAAGGTCTCGTAATAGCGGCGCGAAAGCTCGAGTCCGCCGGTATAGGGAAGAGTACCCGCTGCTTCGGCTTCACTCCGGAGCTTTTTCAGTGCCTCGTTCAGATTGGCTGCCGTTATGGAATAGCCCTTGGAGAATCCGGTGTTCTTTTTCACCTCCGCAAGGGCTTTTTCGTAATAATCCGCGGATCCCCGGTAATCGCCCTTGAGAAACAGGGCCTCGCCCATAGCGGAAAGGGCCGCTCCGTAATGATAATCCGGCTCCGGGAAGGAATCAAAGATGCGGAAGGCTTCCTCAAGATGGGACACGGCCTCATCATATTCATCGTTCTTCATCAGGGAAAGGGCCAGATTCGTATGGGTGATGGCGATCTTATCCTGCATTTCGGGATGGGCAAGCACGATCCCCAGCGCCTTTTTCAGGGTATCACAGGCGCTCATATAGTCCGTCATCTCCTGAAACAGCAGAGCGAGATTGTTATAGAGGGGAGCAAAGGCGTAATCCGAGGGATCGAGATTTTCCTGATAGATCCGGAGGACCTCATTGAAATAGAGCAGGGACTCCTTTAAGAGCCCGGCCGCCCGGCAGGCGTTTGCGATGTTCAAAAGGGAGGTGGCGTAGGGAACGGATCCCTTGATCCCGGCTTCCTCCATTACATAAAGAAGATCCCTGCAGGCAGTGATCGAACGGCCGAAATCCCCTGTTTCCCGGTGGAAACCGATCTGCTCGTTAAGGAGCGTGATCAGGGATGAAACGTCGTTCTCATTCTTTGCCTCAAGGATCTTTTCTTCAAGGAATGCGGCGATCTTCGGGAAGTCGTGGCTTCCCTCGAGAACGTCGTATTCCGTAAGTACCTGTTCGATATTCATGGCGTGATCTCCTTCACGCTATGATACCACATCCGTTTCGGATTTGCTATGAAAAGCCCGTCAGTTTTCCTGACTGTCGCTGCTGTCGGGGGTCGGGATGGGCTCGGTCTTCAGGATATAGCGCCGGATATAGGTGCAGAGCTCTTCGGAATAGCGCTCGCGGCCTGCTTCCGTCATATGGATCCCGTCAAGAGAGTATTCCGCCATGGTGTAGCTGTTGATCCCGCTCTCGAGATAGGCGTGCCACAGATAGGTATCGCGGGTATTCGCGATGTAATCCACGTTCCCCACATACTCGGTCAGGGTTCCGTAATCGTTGCGGACCATATTGGAGCTCCCGAGAAAGGCCCCGTCCTTTCCGTAGAATTCGCAGAAATGCGGCTCGCAAAGGAGCACATCCGCATCGGGAGCGGTCTCCCTGAGATCATCCACGATCTGCTCGAGCGCGTTGCAGAAATACATGAAATCGGAACCGTAATTGCCGTAACCGGGCGGATGATCCGCAAGATAATCGTTGATCCCGTATTCGATGATGAAAAGATCCGTGTTTTTGAACACATCGTAATTGTCGATGATGATCTTTTTTGCGGTGGTATCCCGGAGCACATCCGGAGAGACCTTGCCCGAAAGGACCTTGGCGATCCCCACGCCGGAGGTGGAATTCCAGTCCTCGTTGGTGGTAGATTCGTCCGGGGCCACGGTGGCGCTCACGCCGCCGATGGCGAGGTTATAGACATCCGCGCCCAGCTTCCATTCAAGCTTGGAGGCGATCCCGGTCTCGTCCCGGACCATATCGAAGATACTGTCGCCGAGGATCACGATCTGATAACTGTCTGAGCTTTCCTGATGCTGCTGGATGTCGTCTTCCACATTGTCCTCGATGGCGGTCTCGATCTCGGTGAAATCGCCCACCGGAGCAGGCGTGGCCGAAGCTTCCGGGGACGGCGTTCCGGCTTCGTCAGCCTCCGCGCCCGGTTTCGCTTCCCCGTTTCCGGTTAGATCCTCTTCCGGACCGGATTCCGGCTCCTTTACGGATGTGAGAGCGGAGGTGCTGCCTCCGTTCATGACAAGGTATCTTCCCACGATGATCCCTCCGGCGAAAACCGCCGCGATCAGAAAGAGGACCACGATCGAAAGTATGATGATGAGTACGGTACGGCCCTTCCCCTTACGGCCGTCCGGCTGCGTCTGATGATTTACATCCATAGACTGTTCTCCTTTTTTTCACTTCTCCCCGTCATAAGTGAGAGCATATCATATATTTCGGATCCAATCCACGCCATTTCCGCATTATTAAGGAATCCTTAAGGAATCCTTTATGAAATATTCCCATGCTCCGATACGAAAGTCCAGCCGGGCCAGAGCTTTTTCATCACCTCCGGATCGAAGGGCTGGGAGTTTTTATGCCGCTCCGGACGGACCATGATCTTATCCTCATGGGCATTGAAGCGGGCCCCCCAGAAACTGAAGGTGGAATTTGCCGTGATATTGTGCCTGCACAGGCTCATAAGATAAACATCATAAAGACTGTTCTCCCCGTGACAGACATTGACGGCCTCTATGAGGAGAGCGTCCGCGGCAGCTTTTATGACAGGGTCGTCACTTTTTTGGAGCTTCGCAACAAGATCCCGGACAAAGGCTTCCGAAAAGGAAGGATCATCGGAAAAGACAAAGAGGCGGGGAGAAAAGGCGCTCTTCAGGACATGGGAAAGGGCACCGAGATAATAGTCCGCGGTGCAGATCCCCCCGAAAAGGGCGCGGTTTTTCTCATCCAGATAATCACCCCTGCGGATGTGGATGCTTACCGCCTCCGTCTCCCGGATCTTTTCCGAAAGAGCATGGATCGCCCCCCTCTCTTCAAAAGAGAGCAGAGGATCCGTATCCACCGGGAAGGACACCTTATCGCGAAGTGACGGAAGAAGATCCGCGTAATAGGCCTCGCAGGCAAAAAAGCCGCGGATGTAAAGGTCCGTATCCGGGTGCTGCCGTATCCTTTCCATCAACTCCCCGTGATAGATCCCGCTTTCCGTGAATTCCCTCCGGGCAAAGGGAAGAAGCTTTCCGGCGGCCTTCCGGAGACTCCGGGAGAGCCCCTCTTTTCCGAGGAGTCTTTCGCGATCGGCGGCCGATGCCTCCGAGAAAGAGATCCCGGAAAGACGGCTTATGGAAAGGGAGCGCTTATACTCCGTCTTTTCCTGAACCTCGCCGGAAAACCAGTGAAGATCGAGACGGACGTCTGCCCCGAGGCTTTCGAGCTTTTTACAGAAGGCATATTGCTGAAGCTGGTTTCCGAACCCGCCGGCTGTTTCAATGAGGATCATGTCCGGATCTCCTTTCGTAAATGATGAGAACGGCAAACAGGAGGATGCCGAAGGCAGTGATGAAAAGTCCCGGCACAAAGCCTTCCGGAAGATAGCGGAGGGTGAATTCAAGGTCGCCGCCTCCTCTTAAGTCTTCCGGGATCTTCGCCGAGAGGAATTCCCCCGCGTAGGGAACCGTCCGCACCTTCCGCCCGCCGATTCTGAGGGAGAATCCAGGGTCAAAGGGCAGAGTGAGGATGAGGGTTTCCCCGTTTGCCGGCGCGGTGCCCGTAAAGCGGGAGGAGGATACCGCATAAAAGGTTCCTTCCGAAGGCCGGAGCCGTTCGCGAAGCGACTTTACGGCGTCTTCATTTTCCGTCATGACAAGGAGTCCGTCAAGAACCTCTCCCACCGGACTGCCGGCAGCATTATCCGCCCGGAAGGTGACGGCAAGGACTTCGCCCGCCTTTCTTTCCCCGAGATCGAGGATCCCGCAGAAAGCGGCATTTCCGAAGATGGAGGGCTCTTCATTGTTTACGGTCACCGTCATGGAGCATCCCGCTTCTTCCGCGCCGCGGATATAGAGACTTAACCGCCCGTCAAGGGCAGGGGTCACCGAATATGTGACAACGGTGTCATTTTCGGAAAGAGGTACGGCGGATGCACTTTCAAAAAGCTTTTCGCTCTTTCCGGTATAAGCGGAAAGATACGCTTCCGTATAGGCATAGGGATCGGGCCTCTTATGATCCGGAAGAGGGCCCTTTGAAGAGGAGCCTTCCGGCAAAGAGAGTGCCATGGAAAGGGGGTCGCCGTCTTCGTTAAGGGAGAGGATCAATGAGGCGCTTTTTGTATGAAACGAACCGGGCTCCGTATAGAGGCAGTTGTCATGGAAGCCGAGGCTCTTAAGGAAGATCCGGTCGGAAAAAGGAGTGACGGAGGTATAGACGCTGATCCCGGGAAAACCGCCGAGAAGCGGATCGTTCTCGGAAAGCTGGAAGGGCAGGGCATAACGGCATACGCTCCGGGGAGAATCCTTGAGGGAAGCGGTCTGAAGGGCGAGGTCTTCATTGAGCTTTATAAAGTCCGGGGCAGAAAGCTGCCCCCCGCTCTGGATGCGGCAGGTATAGGAGAAGCTGTAATAAAGCTCTCCCGAAAGGATCAGGGAAAAGCAAAGGAGAAGGAGGGGGGAATACCTGCCCCCGGACCTCTTTTCCGAAAGAAAAAGGAAAAGGAGCATAAGGCCGGAAGCCGTGACGAGGGCAAGGGTGATCAGCTTTTTCTTAAGATCGAGATAACTGAAATCCCCCGTAAAAAGGAGGATGAAAAAGCAAAGAAGGAGGATCGCGGAATAAAGGACCGGAAAGATCCGCGAAAAGGACCGGAGGTCTTCTTTTTCCCTGCCGCCCTGTACTTTTCCGGCATCGCCTTCCCGGCCGGAGAACCGCCTCAGCACTTCGAAGGAAGAGAGGATCATCAGGAAGGAAAAAAGGAAGGAATAGCGGTAGCGGTAACCCGAGGGCGCGCTCCCGGCATGCCAGATCCGGTTCAGGAAGGAAAGACTGAAGCTGAAAAGAAGGATCAGGCAAAGGATCAGGGTGCGGAGCCTTTCCCTTACCGGGAACCGCCCTGCCCCGAAATAGAGCAGAAAGGGAAGGATCAGAAGCGCTCCCGCATAGACGGGAGGGCCGCCCTCAAAGATCTGGGAAGCATCAAAGGAACGGACGGCAAGCTTCGAAAGAGAGGCCGCAAGGGGAAGATCCGTGATCGTCTCATGGGCGGTGAGGAAAAGAAGCTTCTCC
>JAILLW010000025.1 GCA_024692955.1 Lachnospiraceae bacterium
CCTGATATAGGAAAGGAAGGAAGAAAAGATGTCCGGACATTCAAAATTCGCGAATATCAAGCACAAAAAAGAAAAGAACGACGCGGCGAAGGGAAAGATCTTTACGATCCTCGGCCGTGAGATTGCCGTAGCCGTAAAGGAAGGCGGCCCCGATCCGAACAACAACTACAAGCTCGCACAGGTGATCACGAAGGCGAAAGCAAACAATATGCCCAATGATACCATCGAACGCGGGATCAAGAAAGCTGCAGGAGATGTCAACAACGTAAACTACAAATACGTGACCTATGAGGGGTACGGACCGAAGGGGATCGCGATCATCGTGGACGCACTTACGGACAATCAGAACCGCACCGCAGCCAACGTAAGAAATGCCTTTACGAAGGGGTACGGAAATATGGGTACCACGGGCTGCGTATCCTTCCTCTTTGACCGGAAGGGACAGATCATTGTCGACAAGGAAGAGTATGAGGGCAATGCGGATGATCTGATGATGCTTTCTCTGGATGCGGGGGCCGAAGATTTCAATGAGGAGGAAGACAGTTACGAGATCCTGACCGCTCCCGATGATTATGATGCGGTGCAGAAGGCGCTTACGGAAGCGAACATCCCGATGGTCTCCTCGGAGATCACCTATATTCCGCAGAATTATGTGGAACTCACCGATGAAAACGACATCCGGAATATCCAGAAGACACTGGATCTTCTCGATGAAGACGATGATGTGCAGGCTGTTTATCATAACTGGGACGAATAACGCTTAGAAATGCTGGCAAAAAAACGGGAACGGATTACTATTCTCATATGGCTTCTGTTCACATGCGCGATCCGTGTTTTGTATTATCTTTTCGATTATACGGGAGTCACGGATCCGTATGGTTTTTTTGACTATGCGATCCTCCGTGCGGAACAGCAGGAGTACTACACGGGGAGCGGGCTTGGCTTTGCCTATACGCATATGCTCGAACGCTTCGTGCTCGTTTTCTATGATGACATTTCGGTGGTCTTTGTCTGGCAGCTGCTTCTGGAACTGATCGCTCTTTTCCTGATCGTACTCGCGGCAAGGAATTTCTGGGGGATCTACTCCGCCATCAGTATCGGGATCCTGCTTACGGTATCCCCGATCCTTCTTGTTTTCCTGAAGACCTGTTCACCGGAGGAATTCTTCCTGAACAGGATCGCGATCCTGTTCTTTGTCCTCAGCGTATTCTATGACTACAGCCGAAAGAAGAGCTGGTTTCGAAGTACGGCCGGAGAACTTCTGATCCTTGTGATGGGCATCTATACGGGGATGCTCTGCATCTGGAATTATCTCGGCTTTGCGGCTTTTGCGGCGATGGTACTCATAGTGATCCGGAATTACAGGATCATCAAGGACAAAACGCAGCTGCTGGAGCTGACGGACGGCAAGGAGATCGAGGAAAAGGATCAGATCATGAACGTATTTGTTCAGACCTTTATGCTGATCCTCGGGACCGCCCTCGGCGGATTCTTTACGCTTCTGAAATATACCGGATATACCGGGTATACGATCACGGAGCAGTTCCTCTGGTGGACCGCGCAGTTTAAAACGCTGCCGGACCGGACCATGGATATGGATACTTTCTACGCACTGTACCTTGTACTGACCGTTACGGTGGGATCTCTTGCAGGTGCGGTGATACATAAACTGAAGAAACCGAAAGCAGAGAAACAGGAGCAGATCGAGAAAAAGGAAATGGAACAGAGCGAAAACTATGATCTTGGAAATAAGGACGACCGTCCGGCCTCTTTTACCACGGAAGACGGAAGGGAGATCGACTTTATCGAGAACCCGCTTCCCGGGCCGAAGCCGCATGAACACAGGGAGCTGAAGTTCGATCTTGATGAGCTCTCAAGAGCAAGCTCCGATCTTGTGATCTTTGATGAAACGAAGGATATCAATCTGGAGACATTAAGGAAATCGATCATCGATGTGGAGGGCGAGAATCCCGGAGTGCGTTTCGTAAACAGGGATATCGGGACTCAGAACCGGAAGGCTTCCTCATTTTCGACACCTGAGATCCATTCCGCGGATGATCTTTCGCATGCCGCCTCGGAAAGCGGAGCGGACAAGCAGCAGAAAGCGGCAGCAATAAGCGCCGCACTGTCAGCCGTTTCCTCGCCCGCGGCGATAGCCAGAGAAAAACGGGTTTCCATGAATCTGCAGAGGAAGGAAGACGAAAAGAAAAAGCGCGAGGAAGAACGGAAGAGACTCGAAGAAGAAGTCGCAAGGGAAGTCGAGCAAAGGAGAGCACGGGCGGCAAGCTCCGCTCCGACACCTGCAGCCGCGATCGATCTGGAGCGGAATACAAACAGACTTCGGGAAATGAAGGACGATTTTGATATTGACATTGATGTAAAGGATGACTTTGACTTTTAGATAATATGGCACAGAGAAAAAGCACAAAAAGGACTTCGAAAAGAACTTCAGGTACGAAAAGCAGACCGAATATGCCGGAGGAAGTGAGGGATGAGATCATCTCGCTTGTCCTTATCTTCATAGCGGCTTTTGTTTTTTTATGCAATTTTCACATCATCGGGAAATTCGGCGATTTTATCAGCGGGATCATGTTCGGCCTCTTTGGCTTTTCGGCCTATATCCTGCCGGTAGCCGTTGCCCTTATCTGTTTTTTTAAACTGAACAGGAATCTTGAGGATATTCCGGTCATTAAGACCGTCGGGATCATGATGACCCTCTTCCTGATCTCAATGATCTTCGAAATGATCTTTGCCGTTCCCGACAAGGAAGCCGCATATGATGCTGAGACCATTAAGAGTATCTGGACTACCGCCTCGGAAGGTCAGAAAAGCGGAGGAATCTTCGCGGGATCCGTCTGCTTTTTGCTGGTCCGGGCCCTTGATAAGGTGGGGACCTGGCTTCTGATCATCCTTCTTCTTATCATAGGATTTGTGCTGATTACCGGTAAGTCCTTCCTTCGCGGGGTGGCGGGAACTGCGTCCAGCACCCGTCGTGCCGCGGCGGATTATCGGGAGAGAATGCGGCAAAGGAATGAGGAGAACGCCGCGATACGTGAGGAAAGAAGGAGGCAGAGCGAGGAAGCAAGAAAGATCCGCCGGGTGGAGACCGAGCGCGAAAAGGAGCGCAGAAGAAGGGAACAGGCCGAAAGAGAGCAGGCTGCCGAAGACGAAGCCGTAATTAAACAGGTAAGCGGCGTCCCGGATTATAAACTGGTCCGGGAAGAGGAAAAACCCGTATCCCCCAAAGCGGTCAACGATATGCATGAGATCCTTCCGGATTCCGGGAATGAGGATGAGGGAGTGATCGGGACGGCACATGCCGCGCTGAAGAATCACAGTGAGATGCATCAGATCCGCTCCATCCTGCCGGAAGATCCCGTAACGGAAGAATATGTAACGGAAGAAGACGAAGCGGAAGGATATGAAACGGATGAGACACCGGAGATTCCGGAAGCGGACGATGAAGAAGATATCGTAATACCGGGCAAAAAAGACCGTATGAGCGGAAGCATTTTCGCAGAAGGGGATCATGAGATCTCAAACGGCGGAAGAACCTTCAAAAGCACAGGAGCCGAAGGGACGGGCCCCGCGCCGAAGCAGCCGGCCAGACCGAAAAAGATCGTGTATAAGATCCCTCCGGTCTCGCTTCTTAACAAACCGGCCGCAAAGGATTCGGACGACCGGAACAGTTTAAGCGAAACGGCCGCAAAACTTGAGGAAGTATTCGCAAGCTTCAACGTCAAGGTGGAGGTTACCGGCTTCAGTCAGGGACCTACCGTTACCAGATATGAGATGATCCCGGAGACCGGTGTGAAGGTATCGAGGATCCTGGGGCTTGCGGATGACATCAAACTGAATCTTGCGGCGGCGGATATCAGGATCGAGGCCCCGATCCCCGGAAAGAGCGCCATCGGGATCGAGGTGCCGAACAAGAAGAGTACCGCGGTATCCCTGAGAGAACTGCTTGAAAGCGAGGATTATAAAAAGGCGGAATCAAAGATCTCCTTCGCAGTCGGAAAAGACCTTGCAGGAAAGGTCATCATTGCGGATATCGCGAAGATGCCACATATGCTCATCGCGGGCGGTACCGGATCCGGCAAATCCGTCTGCATCAATACTCTTATTATGAGCATTCTCTTCAAGGCAAGGCCGGATGAAGTAAAGATGATCATGGTGGATCCGAAGGTTGTGGAGCTTTCCGTTTACAACGGGATCCCGCATCTTCTCATTCCCGTCGTTACGGATCCGAAAAAGGCTTCGGCGGCTCTCAACTGGGCCGTAAACGAAATGAACAAGCGATATGAGGCATTCGCGGAATTCGGAGTCAGGAATCTGAAAGGATACAATGAAGCGATCGAAGGCAGGACGGATGAGAACGGAGAGCACATCCCGAAAATGTACCAGCTGGTTGTCATCGTGGACGAGCTGGCGGACCTGATGATGGTGGCCGGAAAGGAAGTGGAGGAATCCATCTGCCGTCTGGCCCAGCTTGCAAGAGCGGCAGGCATCCATCTTATCATAGCGACCCAGCGTCCTTCCGTGGATGTTATCACCGGACTCATCAAAGCAAATATGCCTTCCCGCGTGGCCTTCGCGGTATCATCCGGCGTGGATTCCAGAACGATCCTGGATACGGACGGCGCCGAAAAACTTCTCGGAAAGGGCGATATGCTCTTTTATCCTCAGGGTTATCCGAAACCCGCAAGACTTCAGGGGGCTTATGTGGATGATAAGGAAGTACAGAAGGTGGCGGACTTCATAAGAAGCAATTCCGGAGAAGAGGACCGGGAGAAGAGAAATGAGATCGAACAGCAGATGGCTGTGGCATCCGCATCGTCTTCTTCGGCGGGAACTTCCGGCGGAAACGGTGCCGGGACGGATAATGACAGCGGTCAGGACGAATTCCTTGAACCGGCCGCAAGACTGATCGTGGAAACGGGAAAGAGCTCAATCGGCATGCTGCAGCGGAAATTCAAGATCGGATTCAACCGGGCGGCGAGGATTATGGATGCCCTGAGTGAAGCCGGGATCGTCGGCCCCGAGGACGGTACGAAGCCGAGAGCGATCCTGATGGATCAGGCACAGCTTGAGGAATTTCTGAAAGGAAACGAATAATATGAAATCAGACATTGAGATCGCAAGGGAAGCGAAGCTTTTGCCCATCGGAAAGATCGCGGAATCGCTGGGGATCGGACAGGATGATCTTGAATTATACGGAAGATACAAGGCAAAGCTTTCCACGGAATACTTAAGGAGTATCAAGGATCGTCCTTACGGCAGACTGATCCTTGTGACTGCCATCAATCCGACGCCTGCGGGTGAAGGAAAGACCACGACGACCATAGGCCTCGGATGCGCATTTCAGAAGCTTGGAAAGAAAGCGATCATAGCATTGCGCGAACCTTCTCTCGGGCCCTGTTTCGGGATCAAAGGCGGTGCCGCGGGAGGCGGATATTCACAGGTGGTCCCGATGGAGGATCTGAATCTTCATTTTACCGGTGACTTTCATGCCATTACTTCCGCCAACAATCTGCTGGCCGCGATGATCGATAATCATATTCATCAGGGAAACAGCCTGAACATCGACCTTCGGCAGATCACCTGGAAACGGGCTCTGGATATGAATGACCGTGCCTTAAGGAATATCGTGGT
>JAILLW010000136.1 GCA_024692955.1 Lachnospiraceae bacterium
TTTGTCTTCGCGTTCCCGATGCCCTTTTCCGTAAGGAATTCGGTGATCTTCTTTTTCGCGTCCGCAACGGAAAGCCCGTTCAGGAATTCGGAGTTTACAAGGGTCCCCGTCTCCACGTCCGTATAGACCTTTTCCGTAACGGGAACATCGGATCCCGCCACCACTTCGATGATCGGCAGGCCGAACTTCTTTGCGAACTCCCAGTCGCGTTCGTCATGAGCGGGAACCGCCATGATCGCGCCCGTGCCGTAACTCATAAGCACATAGTCGGATATCCAGATCGGGATCTCCTTTCCGTTCACGGGATTCGTCGCGGTAAGGCCCTTTATCTCCACGCCGGTCTTGTCCTTCGCAAGCTCCGTGCGTTCGAAATCGGATTTTTTCGCGGCCTGGTCACGATAGGCCATCAGCTCATCATAGTTTTCGATCTCATCTTTGTACTTTTCGATATAGGGATGCTCCGGGCTCATGACCATATAGGTGGCGCCGAAAAGCGTATCGGGGCGGGTGGTATATACACGAAGCCTGTCTTCCTTTCCGGTCAGAGCGAAATCCACTTCCGCGCCGGTGGATCTGCCGATCCAGTTCTTCTGGGAGACCTTGACGCGCTCGATATAATCGACATGGTCAAGTCCCTCGAGGAGTTTATCGGCATACTCCGTGATCTTCAGCATCCACTGACTTTGTGCCTTGCGGATGACTTCGGAACCGCAGCGCTCGCAGACACCGTTCACCACTTCCTCGTTCGCAAGGCCTACTTTGCAGGAAGTACACCAGTTGATCGGCATCTCCGCTTTATAGGCAAGGCCCGCGTTAAAGAGTTTCAGGAAGATCCACTGGGTCCAGTGATAATAATCCGGATCCGTGGTATTGATCTCACGATCCCAGTCAAAGGAATAACCGAGAGACTGAAGCTGGCCTTTGAACCGCTCCACATTGTTCTTCGTCACGATCCTCGGATGGATGTGGTTCGCGATGGCATAATTCTCGGTCGGAAGTCCGAAGGCATCCCATCCCATGGGATACAGGACATTATAGCCCTGAAGCCGGCGCTTCCTCGCCACGATATCCAGTGCGGTATAGGGTCTCGGATGCCCTACATGAAGTCCCTGCCCCGAGGGATAGGGAAACTCAACGAGCGCGTAATACTTCGGCTTTGAATAGTCGTCGGAAGTCTTAAACGCTTTCTCCACATCCCAGATCTTCTGCCATTTGTCTTCAGTTTCATGATGATTGTAAGGTTCTGCCATTTTTTTCTCCTTCTTTCGGCATTATTTATCTAAAATATCTTTACTGCTCTTCGCCTTGATCTTGAAGGTAAGTTTTCTCGTCCCGCCGAGGCCGTATTCTCCGCCGGTCCCCTGGATCACGACGGTCGCGGTTCCCTTCGAAGTATTCTTGCTGTAGGAAACGATCCGGAAGTCCCGTCCGAGGACAAGTTCCTTTTCAACGGATTTCTTTCCTTCCTTCACGATCAGCTTCCTTACTTTGAAATCGCCCTCCGTCAGGGTGATCGGTCTTCCGGTGTATACCATATCTTTGACCGTAAGTTTTGCTTTCGAGATCGGAGTCGAATAGATGAGGTAGCTCCCGGTATAGGTTGATCCGGCGTAATTGCCGATGCCCTCTACCGTCAGCGTCACGATCGTGCCAGCAGTCGGGAGCGCGCCCCAGTAACATCCGAAATAAACATAATCGTCTTCCACCGGTTTTCTGTAATCCGTACCGGCTTTCAGTTTCTGTCCGTTCTTATCCGTGAACACGGGGGTGGACATCCATTTCCCCTTCTTTTTGCTGTAGGCCTTATCCGGAAGGCTGACATTAAGATCGGCTATGGACTGTGCCTCAATGCTGTATCCGACGGTCTTTGATCCGGAGAAATTGCCTTTGAATTTCACGGTTACGGAAGGTGTCTTTACGGTATCCGGCGTGGTTACCGCTTTATTGTCGGCATAGCTCAAGGTGTAATCCTTCCCTGCCGTCAGCGTCTTCCCTTCATAGGTGATGACCGGCTTCGGCTTAGCGCCGCCCTTCTCATAAGGAACACTGCCGATCTCATCGATCAGGACAGAACCTCCGTCAGCCTTTGATATTGTGTATTCCTCTTTCAGTTTCCCGGTATAGGCACCCTTTCCGATGTAAGTGACTGTGGCCTTTCCGACATTCACATTCTTGGAATAGGATTCCGTATAATCGATGTCCTTTCTTAAAGGATCGGATGTATTTGACTTAAGGTAAACCTTCGCGTTGTTCTGGAGTCTCGGTTCGCCGGTATACGGCATATCCTCCCATATCCCGAGTACCATCGCGTTCTTCGAAAGGTCGATACCGTTTATCTTAAAGACTGCCTTTGTTTCTCCGACGAAACTTATCCCGTCTTCACCCTCGATCCCTTTTCCTGTAAGGATCATCGTTGCTTTTCCGACCTTTTTATTGGAGTCGGCGTAGAAGGAAACCTCATATTCTTCAGGATCCACTTCAGTTCCGTTCCATTTTACAGTGTAGGTCGGGATTACGCCTTCTTCATCATAATCATAGGATTCCTGCTGGAATTTCACGGTTACGCCGCTCATCGGCACGATCGCACTGTTATCCGCGACATGGCATCGAACCACTCTCGTCCCGTCATAGTTCTTCTTTCCGGTGATCTTGATATAATAGGTCCCCGCTGCGCTGATCGAGGAGATCTTTGATTCCTCCCCGCAGGCTTCATCCGAGTAATATGCATAACTGAAGTCCGTTCCGGCTTTCATCTTTTTCCCGTTCCGCGCAATCACCGGTACCGGCTTCCAGGTCTTTCCCTTCTTCAAAACCGTAGAGAGTTCAGGTGACTCATATACATTCCCTTCGGAATCCGCCTCAATGCTCAACCGGTCGATGTTAAAGGATCTGCTTAAGGAAATACCGGTATAATTTCCCTTGAATTTCACAATGGCTCTCGGTGCGGCATTCTTTCCCTTTTTCGTGTCGCCGATCCTTCCGGCATCCTTATTATCCGCATAGGAAAGCGTATAATCGGTCCCTTTCTTTAATTCCTTCGATCCGTAGTATACTCTTACGGCCGGTGTGATCTTTCCGCCGGTATAAGTCTGATCCGGGATCGAATTGATCCAAAGATCACGATCTTGCCCGTCATCTGCCGCTGATTTTTCATCACCGTTTTCGGAAGCCTCATCGGGAAGCACTGTAACGCGACAGGTGGCTGTTTGTTCCGTGCCGTTTACGGTCGCCGTGATCACGGCTTCACCGGCATTTATCCCGGATCTGATCAACGCGGTATGCCCTTCGACACTATGAACAAAAACGACACCGGTATTACTGCTTGTAAACTGGACCTCCTGCTGATCTGCATCCTGCGGATTGATCGCCGCGGTCAGATAAGTCGACGCGTTATTGGCAAGCGTGATGCTGTTCTGATCAAGTGTAATGAAATTGACAGCTACCGGCTTCTTGATCACCGTAATATGAACCGTATCCTGATAGGTGTCCCCGGTACTTGAAGTGATCGAAGCCGTGATATCGACCTCACCAGGGCTCAGTGCCCACATATTTCCGTCCCTGTCTACACGAAGCACCTCTTCATTTGAGCTGGTAAAGGTCACATCGATCTCCGTGGTATCAGAAGGCGTAAGATCAACCATGATCGGCGCACGGTCTCCGGTTTCCAGTTCGGTGTCTTCGTCACTGACCCAGATATCGATCCCCGTAACGGGTTCGACTTTTGAAACAACAGTCACCTTGCAGGTCGCTTTCTTGCCGCCTGTCTTTGAGGTGGCCGTGATCGTCGCCGTCCCTTCCTTGATCGCAGTTACCAGTCCGTCCGCACTTACGGTCGCGACCTTCGGCGCGGAGCTCGACCAGGTCACGGATTTATCCGCGACACGATCCGCCGGTCCGACTTCGGCCGTCAGCTGATAAGTCTTATCCACACCAATCGTAACCTTGTCCGAATTCAGCGCGATCGTTACCGCGCTGTCGGGGAATGCGCCGGTCTTGAAACTATCACAATAAAACTTTTCAACAATCTGCCCGTTCTCATCATATACGAACACACGGTACTTTGTGGAACCCGAACGGAATTTGTATCTTTGATCCGAAGGGATCAGATCCACTAAGGCCGTTTCTTTCTTGACACTTCCGGCATATAGGGTCTCCATGGAATCCAGAGGTTTTACCTCGAATCTCTTGACATTGCTGTAATAATAATCAAATGTGCAAGTATCGGCCTCGTTCCACCAGCATAAGTCTTCTAGCGAATAGTCCCGGCTCACATGAACGGTCCTTTCTTTTTCTTCATCGGTCCGTGTATCAATCGTATCCTCGGGCAGATTCAGCGCACGTATCTTAAGATTATCCGTGTACCATTCTGCGTTCGGATCAGCGAGATTCAACAGATAGGCGAAGCCTCCGTTATAGATCAAGGATTCTGAATCGGCTGCGCCCGATGTTACCGCAATCCCTTCATCATCATAATAGGCAGGAACGATGCTCTTTACGAGGTTCAATCCATAGATATAGGCCGCAAGATAAGGACAGTTTGCAGTATTGACCACCTCCCCGTAATACCAAGGGAGACGGTAACCCATGCCCCAGATCAGCGGTTTGGTCGTGGAATAATAGGCATTTCTCTGCGTGACCTTAAGACCTTTTTCCGTTGTGATCTCCATATCACACCAGCCGTCTTCGATATCCTGTTCCAGTCTCATAAAATGGACCATAATGCCGTGGACATTGACAACAGGAGCCATATAGGCTATATAACCTTCCAGGCTTATAGGATTGTATTCGGAATATCGTTCGGTACTCAACGGCGAAGTCCTCATATCCGAATCGTAGAGCTGTGCCTTACCCGCGGTGGCAAGTGTCTGTCCGTTTCTTACCAGCTTTACGCTTGTAACCTTGTCATTGGTTTGAGCCAGGAAATTGAAATAATAATTTATGATCTCCGAGCCTTTTTCCCCGGACATATAGTCTTCCTTCTTTGGATCACCGCCTTCATTTTTCTTGTATGTCCGCTCTTTAGATTCCGAAGCATACAGGTTCACCTTTACGGTATTGGTGTAATAAGCACCCTTATACTTTACAGCGATCTTCACTGAATGCTCTCCGGTGCTTAATTTGGCATCAAGATGATGAAGACTTATCAAAATATACGGAAGTGTTTTTACATCGGGATACATAATATCATTTATATCGGTAAGCGTGATCGTATAGGCGGGATTGGAATCCACCTGAAGATATACAGTCTTATCCCAGTTTTCGCGATGAAAGCCTTCATTGATCCCATCAGGATTCTTTACTGCAACCGCGACGCCATAGCCTTTTCCGTCAAGGTCCGCGTAGTATTTCGGGATCGTCTTGATCTCTATCTCAGTACCGGCCGGCATCTCAACTCCGAGCGCTTCATCATTGTCATCGGTCTCATCCGAGGTTTCTTCCGAAAGCACGTCCTCGCTGTTTTCCTGTATGATCGCCTCTTCTTCGGAGATTTCTTCCTCTTCCGCAACGATCTCCGTTTTCTCCGCCGTAAGGGCGTCATCTGCACCGTCCTCTATTTCGTCTGAAATCTCACCGTCTCTGACCGTTAGTTCGTCAAAGGTATAGGCAGTTTCGTCAGACAAAGCATCCTGTTCTTCCGAAAATGCTATGCTCTCATTTGATGTTAAATCCGCAGCATAAACCGTCCCCATCGGGCTAACCGAAGAGAATACCGTCTCAAATACCAGTGCGATAATAAGGATCCATACTGTCTTTCTAAGTTTCATTTATCAATTTCCCCCTTGGATGATGAATCACTATACGACATGCATGCGGCTGTCATTTACTTCCACATTTCAAACACCGGCTGATCCCGCAATTTCCACGCAAGCGGATCCGTGGTCTCCCGAAGCGCCGAAAGTATCTTCGGAAGCTCCTCTTTTGTATGAAGAGCCCGCTCTCTGATCGGCGACGATAAGTCTGCGCCCGTCAAAACTTCGTCAAGTATTTTATCATAAGCCTCATATTCTTTCAAATGATATCGGTTGATCCGGATCACGTCATCCATATGATCCAGAGCGCCTTCATAATCCCCTTTCATCAGGGAAATATAGGCAAGGTGCCGGTGCGCATCCGCGGCATATGGATTATGTTTCAGAAGATCCGAAGCATAGTATTCCGCCGTATCCGCATTCTGCGCTCCGGATAGAAGCCTTAACTCTGCTTCCGTGTCATGCGGAAAGAATTTCATCTCGAGTTCATCGTTTCCGAGCCTGGATGCCGAAAACGGAATGATCAGAACCGCATACAAAAGGAAAAGGAGCCCGCAGCCGATCCTGCCTTCCAGTTTCTCTGAAGGATTCATGCTCTTATCCGCCCGCAGCCCCGGATCGACGCACAGGATCGCACACATCGGGATCATAAGATACTGCATTCCGAAATCAAAAAGCGATGAAAGAAGGATCAGGATCAGAAGCTCCCGGTATTCCGGGATCACTTTTTTCTTTGCAAACAGGAAGATCAGCCAGGCGATCATCAGAAGTCCCGGAATGATCCCGGCATCCAGCATCAGCTGCAGATAATCATTATGCACATACATCGTCTGATAGACGCCGTTCTGATAAAGGGGCTGCACGTAGTAATATCCCTGGAATCCGAGTCCGAACGGATGCGCCATGAGGATCTTCAGTGCGTCCTTCATGTAAAGAAGCCTGCCCCAGAACGTGCTGCCAAGGGTAAAGGTCGTAAAAATTCGGCCGAGATTCTGCCGGCTTCCCGTAAGAAGGATCATCAGATATCCCGCAAGCAGCGAACCTCCCGCGATGATCAGGTACGGGATCCGGATGCGTTTGATCCGGACCGCCTTATAAACTCCCCAGAAAAGCCCGAGGATCAGAATGCTCCTTGAGCCTGTAAGGAGCAGGCCGATCACCAGAAGGAGCAGGATTCCAAACCTTAAAGCACGTATTTCCGTCAAGGATCCTTTTCTGCTTTTTTCCAAGCCTCGCACCTTGACGCCACCAAAGAAGTCCCCTTCCTCCGGCACCAGAACCACGATCCCGGCAAGCAGATAGAGCGCGCAGGTATTAGAATACTGGAAGTTCCCTCCGAAGCGGTCCGACATCCACATCAGCCCTCTCATACTTGGGATCAGATACATGATCCCGCCAAGAACCGTCATGACGGCTCCGCTTATCGGGATTAAGTTAAAAATCTCCCGTCGTTCCTCTCCGTCAAACTGCGCGATCAGGAAGATCCAGAGGATCAAAGGGGAAAACCTGAAAACACCCGCCAGATTCCGGTACCGGTCCGCAGCCCAGAAAGAAACCGGAAGCATCCAAAGGATCACGAGCGCAGGAACAGCCGGGATCAATGACCGGAATACGGAAGAGATCTTCCCTTTCACACAAAGGATCAGAAATACGGCAGCCGTAAGCAGCAGCCCGCCGAGCGCCGCGCTGTATTCGAAAAAGCCGCCCGTAAAAAGGAGCGTGGCCAAAAACGCACACTTACAAAGACTCAGGCAGAGATGCCTGAGCCTTTGAGTATTTGTGAGATTTTCAGAAGTCTTATGCTTCCGCATCGCCCTCCGCAACCTTCGCTGCTCTCGCGGCAACTTCCTTTTCCTGAATATCGGACGGGCACTGCTCATAGCGCGCGAACTCATAGGAATAGGTTCCGCGGCCGCCGGTCATGGAACGAAGATCCGTGCCGTATCCGAAGAGTTCCATCATCGGGATCTCGGCCTCAATGCAGGTCTTGCCGTTGCCGGCAGGATTCATGCCGAGCACGCGGCCTCTCCTCTTATTGAGATCACCCATAACGTCACCGGTGAAATTATCGGTAACCACTACCTTCAGGGTCTCGATAGGCTCAAGAAGGATCGGTCCCGCCTCCATAAAGCCTTTCTTGAAGGCCTGAATCGCGGCGGTCTTGAATGCCATTTCCGAGGAGTCTACCGGATGATAGGATCCATCATAGAGGATCGCCTTAACGCCGACTACCGGATAAGCGGCCAGAGGACCTCTGGTCACGGAATCCTGGATACCCTTTTCAACAGCCGGGAAGTAGTTCTTCGGAACCGCGCCTCCGACTACGATCTGTTCGAATTCATAAGCCTTGTCAAGCTCGCCGAGAGGTTCAAACTTCATCTTGACATGTCCGTACTGACCGTGTCCGCCGGACTGTTTCTTGTACTTGTATTCCACGTCTGAAGTCTTGCGGATCGTCTCACGGAATGCTACCTTCGGCTTCGTGAGGTCTACCGCTACCTTGTACTCGTTCAGAAGCTTGGATGCGATCACATCAAGATGCAGATCTCCCATTCCGTAAAGGAGCATCTGACGGTTCTCGGAATCGTTCACATACTTCATCGTGATGTCTTCGTTGCTGATCTTCGAAAGAGCCTGTGACAGTTTATCCACATCACCCTTCTCCTTCGGAGCATAGCGCATATAGGTATAAGGAGTCGGCATTTCCCACTTACCGAACTTGATCGGGGTGGCTTTCGTGGAAAGGGAATCACCCGTCCTTGCATCGGAAAGTTTCGCAAGGGCACCGATGTCACCGGCATGCAGCTCCTTGACTTCGATGGGCTTGCTGCCCTGCATTACGTAGATCTTTCCGATCTTTTCTTCAACTTCCTTGTCAACATTGTAGATCATATCATCCGGCTTCAGAACGCCCGAATTTACCTTGATCAGGGAATACTTCCCGATGAAAGGATCCACGATGGTCTTCCAGATGTAGGCGGATTTTGCTTTGGAGAAGTCATAATCCGCATTGTAGATCTCATTCGTCTTCATATTGATTCCTGCCACCGAACGGTTCTCGGGTGACGGGAAATACTTGATGATGTCATCGATCAGGGTATATACGCCCTGGCAGAGCGTGTTGGAGCCCATCGTCATCGGAACGATCGATGCGTCACACACATTCGTACGGAGTGCCGCACGGATCTCCGCGTCGGAGAAGGTCTCGCCGTTAAAGTAACGCTCCATCATATCCTCGCTCGTCTCGGCCACCGCTTCCATCATGGAATCACGGAACTGCTCAAGATAAGGCTTGGAATAGTCGGGCATATCGCAGTCTACCACGTCCTTGCCGTTCCACTTGTGGGCGGATTCCTGAACCACGTTTACATAGCCGACAAACTTCTCGTTCTCGCGGATCGGGAAATGGAAGGGAGCCAGCTTCTTTCCGAACTGCGCGGTCATGTCCTCAAGTACCTGACGGAAGGAGGCATTGTCCACATCCATATTGGAAACATATATCATACGGGGAAGTTTGTACTTTTCGCACATCTCCCATGCTTTTACGGCACCTACTTCCACGCCTGCCTTGCCGTTAACGACGATGACTACGGCGCCAGCAGCGGAAAGAGCCTCCTCAACCTCTCCTTCGAAGTCAAAGTATCCGGGTGTGTCGAGTATATTGATCTTGTAGCCTTCCCATTCGATGGGAACGACAGAGGTACTGATTGAGATCTTGCGCTTCTGCTCCTCTTTCGTAAAGTCGGAAAGGGTGTTTCCGTCTTCGGTCTTTCCCATTCTGGACGTGATGCCGCTCAAATACGCCATCGCTTCGGTAAGAGCCGTCTTTCCTGCTCCGCCGTGTCCGAGGATTGCAACGTTGCGAATCTTGTCAGTGGTATAAATGTTCATTTTGTAACCTCCGGTTGTTTATTAAATGTCCGCACCCCAAAACTGCGGATATTTTCAGTTTCCTTCTTCCAGCTGATCCGTGACGGTCTCGTAGGTCACGATCCTGGAAAGATCCATCTCCGGCATTCCGATAAAGATTGCGCCGTAGGAAAAATCGCTGCCTTTTTTCTCGATCCTCACGATCTCAAGGAACGCGTGAAGGACCTCCTGCGTCCAGATCCTCAAATGAGATTCGTATACCGCACCGATCTCAAGCGCCTTTGAGCACATGAAGCCGACACCGGATTTGGAGACATCGACGATCTCGATCTCTACCTCTTCGCCTTTTCCCCCGTCGAGCCGCTTCATGAAAAGCGATGATTTCAGCGCCATCCGCTTGCTCTGTCTTCTCTCCTCCATAAAAATACCTCATAAAAAAATAGATTTATGCGAAAAACGCACAAATCTATTTTAATGGAAAATCATTATAATGTAAAGGAAAAATCCTTTGACTGTATCGGTCATTCCCCGGCTTACGGGCCCGGATTCTCCACGATCTCGATATCTGCAACCGCAGCACCGTCATGCATCGTGAAAGTGAAGATATAATTGCCGTCGGTATCCTTTGAAACGGTACCTTCGATATCACCGTCATATACCCGGTAAGTGATCGTAAGAGGCTCTGCCAGTCCCGGATTGGGGTTAACGGTCACGGTCACTGTATCACCCTCCGCGGCAGAAGTCTTATCCGCACTCGCGCTTCCGTTTCCTGTGGTCACATTTGTATTGATCGTAAACAGCTCCGGTGTAGGAGTCGGCGTCACGGTAGGTGCCACCGTCGGCGTCGCGGTAGGTGCCACCGTCGGCGTCGCGGTAGATGTCGGGGTCGGTGTCACGGCAGGTGTCGCAGTCGGCGTAGGTGTCGGTTCGTCGCCCGGCGTCGCGGTAGGTGTCGGCGTAGCCGTCGGTGTAGGTGTCGGTGTCGCGGCCGATCTCATGGTCACCGTGATCGTCATATCCGCGGCAGGCATCGTAAAGCCGAATACGGGATTCCCGCTGGCATTGGGACCTTTTTCGGTATAAGATATCTCGGCACCGGTCTTGTTGTTCATCATTATGATCGAAACAAGTTCTGCGCCGGAAACTTTCGTAAAGGTATAATTCAGGGCCTGATTGGCGGTTCCGCTTCCGTAAGCGGGTGTGCCGTACGGTGCTCCGTCAAGGAACTTGACGATCATAATCTGATATTTCGTCTGCGGAGTAGCCGTAGGGGTTTTAGCCGGAGTCGCCGTAGGCTCGGGCGTAGCCGTCCTTGAAGGTGTCCTCGTGGGCGTAGCCGTTCTTCTCGGGGTGGCAGTCCTTGAGGCAGTAGCCGTCTTTCTGGCCGTAGCAGTCCGGTAGGCCGAAGCAGTCCTTACCGGAGAAGAAGTCCTTGCAGGTGTAAGTACGGGCCTCTTTACCGGCGTCCGGTAAGTGGAAGCCGATGATCCGGATGCCGTCGAGGAACCGGATGAAGAAGAAACACTCGAAGAAGACGTGCTCCTGTAAGGAGTTGACGTCGGATAAAGAGTCGGTGTCGCGAAAGATGAAGAATCACCGTAGCTGTCGGAATAGCCGCCGGATTCCCTGGTGAGCGCTTTCCCCGCTCCCGACGGACCGTCATCAAAATCATCATATATGGAAGGTCTTTCGGTGGGAACCGCGAAATCATACTCCGATCCGTCGATCACGGTCGGATCGTCATCATAGTAGTATTCATCGTCATCTGAGAATCCGGAATCGGAATAGAGACCGTCACGCTGATCCATAAGGCTCTGAAGATCGTCTTCGCCATAGGCAGTGTCGTAATCCGAGTCTTCATCCTCTTCGTCCCAATCTTCATCCTCCCATTCCTCATCGCTGTCCTCCCATTCATCATCGTCGCCTCCGGAAAAAGGAAGCTCAAAGGGAAGCTCGAGGGAGCTGAGATCCATACCGTACATAAAATCCGGCATATAATAGTCGAGCATCCCTCCGGTGGCAAGGACGATCGCCGAAGAGATCACTCCTCCGAACTTCACGATGCCCGCTATGATCATAATTGTGATTATCAGTCCTTTATTTTTCATAATTCTCCCCGCCTTTCCGGCAAGGTAATCATAACCCAGATAAAATATTATGTCAACGAAAAAAGAAAGGGTGTTATCAAATTATCAATGACGGAGCACCCTACGGCCAGGCTGCAGGGCGCGGTTTCGGAACATTTACAACGTGCGCCTCTTCCAGATTGCGCATCAGAAGAAGCCTTGCTTTTCCGGCCGTTTCCGGTTTCAGCATGAAGTAGGAATAGGTCTCGATCAGGGAAAAGAGATTCGCTGTTCTTCCCTCGATCTTGAAATTCACAAAACCTCTCGGCACATATTCATTCAGGATCATTTCCGGAGATACAAAGGTCGGATAATCCATGATCGTATAAAGATTATTCCGGTCTCCGTATTCGCATCCCCATGTCTGTATGGGAATCTGTTTGTCCGGCGGCATCTTCCTGTTTTTAAGAATGATCCGCTGATTCTTCGCGATATTCCGGTAATGCTCGCCCCTTCTCCTGCAATCAGGCGTACATACCGCGTTCACGAGGACCTCGATCTTCTCTTTATGCGGAAGATCTTCGATAAGATCGAACCGGTTGTTCATATTATAATCGAGGACCACGTATTTATAGTCCTTATCCAGCTCCTCCATAAGGGCGTCCCTGTTCTTTATCTCCTTGCAGGTCGTCGAATCGATCCGGTAGGAAGGATATCTGTCCCGGATATACTGCTCAAGCAGGGGAGAAAATACGAGCACTTCGTTCATCCCGTTGTCCGCCGCTTCCATGCAGAAATTACAGAACGGATCGGCAAGATCCTCTTCGGTAAGCAGCGGATTCGTAAAGGTATAGCGTACCGGGATCCCCTTTGAATTAATGCTCTTAACCACATTCTTTACGAAAGCGGCATCGCACTGGTCATTGGAAGGACAGAGCCTTCCGCCGTTCCACAGGGAAAGCGGAAAGCACCCGAATACGGAAGCGATCGAAATGCCGTCGCGGAAGTATTCCGGATATTGCTCCAGAAGGCTGATCCAGAACATGTTGAGCGGGAAGTTGTACCTTAATCCCGGCAGATGAAAGAATATCTTCCCTCCGGACATTTATTTCTCCTCTCCCTTTTCGGGATCCTTTGTGATGCGCTTATAGGAGAAGGATTTAAAGAGAGCTTTTACCGGCTCTTCCCTCTCCTCAATATCCTGGGCGAACATCCCCACCGTGCAGCCTACGAAGCCACCGGCCACTTCGGTGGAAAGGCTCGAGATGTCAACAGCATTCGCAAGCACAAGGGGCTGGTTGTCCTTTACCGTAAACGCGACCGCTTTGGTGCCGAATACCTGAAGTCCGAGGGTTATGATCCCCTGCGGTACCATTGCGGAGGCGAGTTTTTCATCCTTTCCTTCCTTCCGGAGGATCATATTGACACTTACTCCCGAGTATTCGAGACGAAGCTGATAATCTTCACTCTGGAAGAGGCAAAGTCCCGCGGAAGCTCCGTCAAACAGCCCGTCTCCCTTCAGGGTCGCAACCGCTTCAAAGCAGTGGCAGTCCTGCCGGATTGCCGCATAGGAAGGTTTTCCGAACCCCCATACGGGTTCATTGAAGCAGGTAAGATAAAGTCCTTCCCCGTCCCTGAATTCATACATATTATCTTTCGGGTTCCTGAGCATAAGCCATTCGGGCCCGAAGTTTTCCATTTTTGTAAGGTCATAGAGTTTATCGATCCCCGGAAGCGAGGTTGCCGGGCTCTCAGGCACAAATTCATCCGCATCGACGGTAAGCTTTGCGGAAAGCATTCCGAGCCCCGGGTTCACTACAGGCCAGTCCTTTTCCCATACGACTCTCGCAAGGAAGGTCTCACGTCCCATGGTCGTGAAACCGCCCGCCGGGCGTACGGCAAGCATTACCATATACCATTCGTCTTTCGGCGTTTTCACCAGATCCGCGTGTCCGACATAGCGGATCGGATATCTCATCCCGAGATGCCTGTGGGTAAAGATCGGGTTGCAGAGGTTGTTTTCATAAGGTCCGAAGATGTTCTTAGACCGTACCACGCAGACCGAATGCTCAGGCCCCGTACCGCCCTCAGCGTAGAGAATGTAATAATACTCTCCCACCTTGTAAAGATGCGGGCCCTCGGACCAGGGGATATCCCTTATCGCGCTCTTCCAGACATTATGAACCTCACCTTTGAATTCGAACTTCTCAAGATCGACTTCTGCGATATAAAGCGCGTTATCGCCCCAGAAGCGTTCGTTCTCGGGATCACCGTGGGTTCCTATATAGTAGCATTTCCCGTCATCGTCGAAAAAGAGGGAAGGATCGATCCCGTCCGCCTCCTTCAGATAATGAGGTTCCGAATACGGTCCTTCCGGACGGTCGGAGGTCACAATGAAATTGCCTCCCTCCGTAACGTTCGTGCAGATCACGTAATAGGTACCGTCATGATAACGGATGGTGGGAGCAAACAGCCCTCGGGAGCTTCCAGATTCGGGAAGCGGAAGCTGGCTTTCTCTCGTCATCACGTTTCCTATCTGCTCCCAGTGCGCAAGGTCCTTTGAATGCATCACGGAAAGTCCCGGAAAATAGGAAAAGGTGGAATTAACGATATAATAGTCGCCATCCACCGCAAGGATCGAGGGGTCCGGATAAAAGCCCGGAAGGATCGGATTGTTCGCTGTAACTGACATGATACTCCTCCTTTTTGCCGAATTACGGTTTGCTTATCATGATCTTGTCTTCTTTGTAGGTGATCTTTACCTTGTTGTCCGAAAGATCCAGTTCTTCGATCAGTTCCTTCGGGATCTGCAGACGGTTTGCCTTATCGAGGACCACATATTCATCCTGGGTATCCTCCGCTCTCCAGTCGATCCCGCTCTCGCCGATCCTTTCCGCGTATTCCTCTTTCAGGATCCGCTCCGAACTGATCTTGCCGTCCCGGATCGCGATCACGCGGCGCACCTTTTTGGAAAGGGCGGTATCGTGTGTAACGATAAGGATCGTCTGTCCGTTGGCATTCAGTTCCTTGAAAATGTCAAAGATATAATCCGCCGTTCTGGTATCGACGGAGCCCGTAGGTTCATCCGCAAGGAGCAGCTTCGGGGAATTCGCAAGGGCGATCGCGATGGCGATCCTCTGCTGTTCACCTCCGGAGAGCATGTTCATCTTGCTCTTCTTCTTTGCGGAAAGACCAACCATCTCCAGAAGCTCCAGCGCCTTTTTCTTCTTATGATGTGTCGAGCTCAGGTTCATAGGAAGCATGATATTCTCAACGGCGGTAAGGTACGGAAGCATGTTCCTCCCGTTATTCTGCCAGACGAATCCCACGGTATCCCGTTTATACAGAACGAGTTCCTTTTCTGACATGGTAAAGAGGTTTTTTCCGTCAACGAACAAAGATCCGGCGCTCGGTCGGTCCAGTCCCCCGATCATGTTGAGGAATGTCGATTTCCCGGAGCCGCTGTTTCCGATGATCGCGGTAAGTTCCCCACGTTCGAGGGTAAGATCCAGCCCCTGAAGAGCGAGCACCTCGGTCTCCTTGGTCTTATAGATCTTCACAAGGCCGTCGGCCTTTATCATCTCATTGGCTTCAGACATTGATCCTCTCCCCGCTTTCCAGCTCGATCACCTGATCCGCAGCGCCCATAAGTCCCACGTCGTGGGTCGTCATAAGAACCGTTACGCCCTCACGTCTCGTCATTTCCTTCAGAATGGCCGTGACCCGCGCCGCCATGGAAGAATCAAGCTCCGCCGTGGGTTCATCCGCGAAGATGATCTTC
Source organism: Lachnospiraceae bacterium (assembly GCA_024692955.1). Classification (GTDB taxonomy): domain Bacteria; phylum Bacillota; class Clostridia; order Lachnospirales; family Lachnospiraceae; genus JAILLW01. The sequence continues at coordinate 15,468 of JAILLW010000136.1, forward strand.
GGTCTGTGGGAAAGCGCTCTCGCGATGGCGACTCTCTGCTGTTCGCCGCCCGACATTTCCGCGCTCATATGATTCATGCGGTTTCCGAGCCCAACAAGTTTCAGGCATTCGGTCACACGTTCGTTCGTCTCCTTATTGATCTTCATCCCCGCCATGCGCATGGAGAATTCCACATTCTGAAACGCATTCAAAGAAGGAATCAGCGATACCGACTGAAATACAAAGCCCATCTTTCTGCGCCTTAAGTTCTCACGCTCCCTTTCGGAAAGGGACCTTAAGTTTACGCCCTCCACGAAGACATCGCCCTCCGTCGGATCGTCCAGCGAATTCAGAATGTTCATAAGGGTCGTTTTGCCGGAGCCGGAACGTCCCTTAAGGATCACGAACCTTCCCTCTTCGATCTCGAGATCGATTCCCTTAAGTGCCCAGAATTTCCCTGCAGGCGTATCGAAAGCTCTTTTTATCCCGGTTGTTTTCAAGATCACGTTTCCCATTATTCTTCTCCAATTTTCAGAGCCTTCGTAACATTCATCCTGAAGAGAAGGATGATCAGGAGCACAATACAGATGAGCATAACGGATGCCACGATCCCGTACAGTCTGTAAAGATCTTCCGCGTTCGTGATAAGCCGCATCGGAAGCACCTGCTCGGAGGTGGCGTAGGAGGCCTGCAGTATTGGAACGAACATCTTTGAGGTCAGTCTGCCGATCCCGATACCGGCAAGAATCGAGAATACGCCGCAGAAGATCTGCTCTCCGATCAGCATCGTCACGATCTCTCCCTTATGGAAGCCGGAAGCTCTCAATACACCGAATATGAGTTCTCTGCCACGGATCGACATAATCCAGTAAATAAGATATCCTACCGCGCAAAGAAGGATCGTTACCGCGAATCCGAGGGTCAGGATCCCGTTGGTTCCCTGAAGCAGCGGATCCGTGATCGTCTTTTCGATATCGTCACTCTTATTCACATATTTCCTTAATCGCATCGAATGATCCGTCATAAAGTCGTAGAGTTCATCCGAGGAAGCACCGTCCTTCATATCCACCCACACTTCATAGGGTTTGAGTCCAAGCACCTTTTTCAGATAGGCATAATTCGCTACGATCAGGAAGTTATCGCTGGTATCCGCGTTTCCGTCCGGATTGATCACGGTGATCTTCGGCGAATAGGAAGGGAAGTAGTCAATAAAATCCACCACGGTACAGGTCACGGCCTTTCCGTCCGTGTTGTAATAGCTGATCTCATCCCCGATCTTAATACCCTCTACCGTCTCGAAGTTTCTGGAAAGAAGGACACCCTTTTCCACGTCGGCCAGTTCATTCAGATAGGTATAATAGGCTTTCGGGTTCACATCCGAAGGAAGATCCGTCATCTTTCCGAATTCCTTCGTATGAATGGCCATGATCGTAAGAGACGTTCTGGAATTTCTTTCCTTCCTGATATAGGCCCTGTCATCATAATAGACTCTCGTCTGGGCATCCGCGAAATCCATTTCCAGATATTTGGAAGGGTCCGGCTCCAGATACTGTCCGGTAGGAGTTCCGTTCTGATCCTGCATCATCGGCCAGTTCTCAAGGATCACCGCATCCGAACCGTCCAGATACTCCCGGTTTTCCACAGCATTTTCAACGATGGTCCTCGCCACGGTCGCATGGAAGATCCCGAGCGATACGGTCATTACAAGGAAGAGCATGATCAGCTGCATCTTTCTTCCGTTCTTCATATTCTCCATAAAGGAGATATAGCCTGCCGGGCCCAGGAAGCGTTTTACGCAAAAATAGATCAGACGCACGATGAGCGGCTGTAACCTTAAGAAGAACATACCCGCGCCCAGAATAAAGAGTGAGGAACTGAGATACAAAAGGGGATCGAGGCTTCTCCCGGAAAGTACCGTTTCCGATATGGAACCTGCGCTCTTCCGGAAGCTGTAATACCCGTAAAGCGAAATTCCAAGAAGAATCACATCAAGAAACAGTTTTTCCCAGAGGCTCTTTTTCTTTAATGCATTCTGCTGTTTCAGGTTGACAATGGTAACCCTGCTGTGTTTTATCGCGGGCAGCGAAATGGAAAGAAGCGCCGCCAGCATTGCGCAGACCGCGTATA
>JAILLW010000008.1 GCA_024692955.1 Lachnospiraceae bacterium
TGAATCCCTCCACCGAGGATATGCTGAATGCCATCGCGAAAGTGAACGCCGATAATATCTTTATCCTTCCGAATAACAAGAATATCATTATGGCCGCGAATCAGGCCGGAAACATGACCGAAGACAAAAAGGTGATCGTGATCCCGACCAAAACGGTTCCGCAGGGGATCAGCGCCGTGATCAATTATGTACCGGATCTTTCCGCGGATGATAATGCCGCGACAATGGAATGCGAGATCCGGAACGTTTCCACCGGCCAGGTGACCTATGCCGTCAGGGATACCGTGATCGATGATACGGAGATCCACGAGGGCGACTATATGGGAATAGGAGACAAGGGAATACTGAGCGTGGGAACGGACCAGAACGAGACCGCACTTAACATGGTCTCCGAAATGATGGACGATGACAAGGAGATCATCAGTATCTATTACGGGATCGACGTGACACAGGATGAGGCAAAAAGCCTTTCCGAAGAGATCCGTAAGAAATATCCCTCCGCGGATGTGGATCTGCAATACGGCGGACAGCCGATCTACTATTACATCATATCGGTCGAATAAAGACATCGGCCGGATTGTTGAAAAGAAAGCGAAAGGACGGTTATCCGTCCTTCGTTTCGTTTAGGGGCAAAGTGGTTTTAAAAGCCGCAATATACGGTTTTAAGAACGTCACGTGCCGGATGTGGGGAAATGGCCGACAGGGAAAGCATTCAAAGCATAAAAGGGATTGGAGAAAAGACCGGAAAACTCTTTGAAAAGCTCGGAATCAGAACGATCGATGAGCTTATCAGGTATTATCCCCGTACTTATGTGCGCTATGCGGAACCCGTTAAGCTGAAGGAAGCCTCCGGCTCCTCACCTGTTGCCGTAAGAGTCTTTCTTCCGGAGGATTTTACGTTCCGGCAGGCCAGGGGCAAAAGCATCGGGACCGGATATGTTTCGGACGGGGAAAATACGGCTTCCGTGGTCTTTTTCAATACCCCCTATTACAGGAAAAGACTTGTCCGCGGCGCTTCCTATATCTTCTACGGTACCGTTCAGAAGGAGAATTCCCGCTTCCGGATGGAACAGCCTCTTTTTTACACCGAGGCGGAATACGCGGCATTAAGAAGCTCGCTTCAGCCTGTCTATTCCCTTACAAAGGGACTTTCGAACAGGACTGTTCAGAAAGCGGTGCTGACCTGCATCGAAGAGGAAGCCGCTCCGGAGCTTTTCGAGGAATACCTGCCCGGAGAAATCCTTCGTGAATTCGGACTCTGCTCGCTCCGGGAAGCGGCCCGCGGGATTCATTATCCCGAAAGCTTCGAGAATCTGAAAACGGCGAGAGAACGCCTTGTCTTTGACGAACTTCTGCAATTTCTCTATATGCTGAGGCGCCTTCGCGCGGGAAACGAAAGACCGCGCTCGGAATTCGGGATGATTGAGACCGCATATCCGAAGCGCTTTGCACAGATGCTTCCCTACCGGCTCACCGGGGCGCAGGAAAGGGCCTTCCGGGAGATCGTGGAGGACCTTACCGGAGGGTTCGTTATGAACCGTCTGATCCAGGGTGATGTGGGGTCGGGAAAGACGATCGTATCCTTTCTTGCGCTTCTGCTTTGTGTGGACAACGGGTTTCAGGGAGCGCTGATGGCGCCCACCGAGATCCTTGCCTCGCAGCATTTTGAAAATATGATGAAGCTGACCGAAACCTACGGACTCCCATTCCGGCCGGTGCTGCTTACGGGCTCCCTTACGGCGAAGGCAAGAAGAGAGGTTTATGAAAGGATCGAAAGCGGGGACGCGAACGTGGTGATCGGTACCCACGCGCTGATCCAGGAAAAGGTGAATTACCGGAACCTTGCCCTTGTTGTGACGGACGAACAGCATCGCTTCGGTGTGAGACAGAGAGAAGCTCTCGCGAAGAAAGGCGCGGAACCTCATATCCTGGTAATGAGTGCGACCCCGATCCCGAGGACCCTTGCGATCGTGATCTACGGGGATCTTGATATTTCGGTAATGGATGAAAAACCGGCCGAACGTCTTCCCATCAAAAACTGCGTAGTGGGGCCTTCCTACCGGGAAACGGCATACCGTTTTCTTGCTTCGGAGATCGATAAAAAGCATCAGGTTTACGTGATCTGCCCTCTTGTGGAAAAGAGCGAGGATCTTACCGGTGTTGCGGATGTGGTTTCCTACGCGGCGCATCTTAAGACAAAACTTCCTCCGACAGTACGGATCGACATTCTTCACGGCAGGATGAAACCCGATCTGAAGCAGACGGTCATGGAACGATTCCTCGGCGGCGACATTGACATCCTGGTATCGACGACGGTGGTGGAAGTCGGCGTGGATGTTCCCAATGCCACCGTTATGATGATAGAAAACGCGGAACGTTTCGGACTTTCCGCCCTGCATCAGTTACGGGGGAGGATCGGCCGCGGAGCATCCCAGTCCTACTGCATATTCCTGAACGGCGATGAGCGGAATGAGGAAAATAAACGGCTGGAGATCCTGAATCATTCGAATGACGGATTCGAGATCGCGAAGGAGGACCTGAAACTGAGAGGGGCAGGGGACCTGTTCGGGATCCGGCAGAGCGGCGATATGCCTTTCGTGCTGGCGGATGTTTATGAGGATTCGAAACTGATCCTGAAGATCAGTGCAATGCTGGACAGGATCTTCCCGGAGAGGGAAAAGGAACCCTCCGGAGAATACAAACACTTATTCGATTTTTTGGACGGAAACACCAACAAATATATTGACTTTCGGACGATCTGACCGTAAAATAAATCTTGTATGCCGTCCGGACGGATGGCACAAGATGTGGTATAAACAGCGGGCTGCTCGATTTCCGAAAGGCGGAAAGGCAGAGGAAATCAGAATGAAGATTGCGGTAATCACGGATTCCAACAGCGGAATATCGATGAATGAGGCGAGGGAACTCGGGATATATGTGGTCCCGATGCCTTTTCTCATTGACGGCAAGGAGTATTTCGAGGGGATCACACTGACGCAGGAGAAGTTCTACGAACGGCTTGAAGCCGGCTCGGAGGTATCCACCTCACAGCCTTCTCCGGAGTCTGTCATGAACACCTGGGATGACGCACTTGCGACCCATGACGCCGTTATCTATATTCCGATGAGCTCCGGCCTGTCAAGCTCCTGCCAGACAGCACTGATGCTGGCGGAAGAGGATTATGGAGGCCGCGTCTTTGTTGTGAACAACCAGCGGATCTCCGTGACGCAGCGGCAGTCGGCGCTGGATGCGCTCGCCATGATCAAAAAAGGATATTCGGCCGCCGATATCAAACGGATCCTGGAGGAAGACCGTCTCAACTCCAGCATCTATATTACGGTGGGAACCCTGGAATATCTGAAGAAAGGCGGAAGGATCACTCCCGCGGTATACGCAATCGGAAGTCTTCTCAGGATCAAACCGATCCTCTCGATCCAGGGCGAAAAGCTGGACGCGTTCGCGACCTGCCGGACCATCTCCCACGGGAAGGAGACCATGATCGCGGCGATCAGAAAGGACGCGGAAACGCGTTTCGGCGGACTTGACAAGGACAATGTATACCTTGCGGTAGCCTGTTCCGCGAATCTTGAGGACGGAGAGGCCTTCGCACAGGAATTAAGAGAAGCTTTTCCCGGCTTTGACGTCTATATGGCGCCGCTTTCCCTCAGCATCGGATGCCACATCGGACCGAAGTCACTTGCGGTTACAGTGACGAAAAAACTGAAAGTATGAGGTGTTTCCGAATATGGCGCAAAGCCTGACATATGACGCGAGCAGTATCACGGTCCTCGAAGGTCTCGAAGCGGTTCGCCGCCGGCCCGGTATGTATATCGGTTCCGTTTCCACGAAGGGACTGAACCACCTGATCTATGAGATCGTTGACAATTCCGTGGATGAACATCTTGCCGGATACTGCAGCGAGATCTCCGTTACCCTGGAAGCGGACGGGTCCGCAACGATCGAAGACAACGGACGCGGCATTCCCGTCGGGATGCATGAAAAAGGGGTTTCTGCCGAACGGCTTGTTTTCACGACGCTTCACGCGGGCGGTAAATTCGACGATTCCGCCTATAAGACCTCCGGAGGACTGCACGGAGTCGGTTCTTCCGTTGTAAACGCGCTTTCCGCATATCTTACCGTACAGATCAAGAACGGCGGCCAGCTCTATGAGGACCGCTATGAACGCGGGATTCCCACGATCGAACTTAAGAACGGCGAGCTTCTTCCGACAGGAAAGGCCAGAGGGACCGGAACGAAAGTCAACTTTCTTCCGGATGATACCATTTTCGACAAAACCAGGTTCAAGGAGGACGAGATCAAATCACGTCTTCACGAGACCGCGTATCTGAATCCTTCCCTTACCATCCGGTTTACGGATAAACGAAAGGACGAACCCGAACTGATCACCTATCATGAACCTGAGGGGATCATCGGGTTCATCAATGATATCAACAAGAATGCCGAGGCGATCACCGATGTGATCTATTTCAAAGGCGAGTCCGAGGGGATCGAGGTGGAAGGAGCCCTTCAGTACATCAATGAGTTTCATGAGAATGTTCTCGGATTCTGCAATAATATCTACAATGCCGAAGGCGGCACCCATCTGACCGGCTTCAAGACCGCTTTCACGAACATTATCAATACCTATGCAAGGGAACTGAACATCCTGAAGGACAAGGATGTGAACTTTACCGGTGCGGATGTCCGGAACGGCATGACGGCAGTGATCTCCATCAAGCATCCGGATCCCCGCTTTGAGGGCCAGACCAAGACAAAGCTCGACAATCAGGACGCGACGAAGGTGGTATCAAAGGTTACCTCCGATGAGCTGACCCGCTATTTCGACCGGAACCTTGAGAGCCTTAAGAATGTGATCTCCTGCGCGGAGAAGGCGGCAAAGATCAGGAAGACGGAAGAAAAAGCGCGTACCAACATGCTTACCAAACCGAAGTTTTCCTTTGATTCCAACGGAAAGCTCGCGAACTGCGAGTCGAAAGACGCGGAAAAATGCGAGATATTCATTGTGGAAGGAGATTCCGCCGGCGGTTCCGCAAAGACTGCCAGAAACCGGATGTATCAGGCGATCCTTCCGATCCGCGGAAAGATCCTGAACGTGGAAAAGGCTTCCATCGACAAGGTGCTTGCCAATGCGGAGATCAAGACGATGATCAATGCCTTCGGCTGCGGCTTCTCGGAAGGCTACGGAAACGACTTTGACATCACGAAGCTCCGCTACAACAAGATCATTATCATGGCGGATGCCGACGTGGACGGAGAACATATCACGACCCTCCTGCTCACGCTTTTCTATCGCTTTATGCCGGAACTCATCTTTGAGGGGCATGTTTACATCGCGATGCCGCCCCTGTATAAGGCGATGCCCGCAAAAGGGGCGGAAGAGTATCTTTATGATGACAAGGCTCTTGACAATTACAGGAAAGAGCATAAAGGCTCCTTTACCCTTCAGCGATATAAAGGTCTGGGGGAAATGGATGCGGAGCAGCTCTGGGAGACGACCCTTGATCCGGAAAGAAGGATCCTGAAGCAGGTCGGGATCGAGGATGCGCGAATGGCTTCCGACGTTACCGCGCTCCTGATGGGGACGGAGGTTCCGCCGCGCAAGGCATTTATCTACGATCATGCGAATGAGGCACAGCTTGACATATGAAAAAGACACAGAAGATCTTTGAAGAGAATATCATCCAGACCGAGTATTCCGAGGTGATGCAGAAATCCTTCCTCGACTATTCCATGTCCGTCATCGTTTCGAGAGCGCTTCCCGATGCAAGAGACGGTCTGAAGCCGGTACAGCGGAGAGTTCTTTATGACATGCATGAACTGGGGATACGGTCCGACCGGCCTTATAGAAAATCGGCGCGTATCGTCGGTGATACAATGGGTAAATACCATCCTCACGGCGACAGCTCGATCTACGAAGCCCTGGTGGTGATGAGTCAGGATTTCAAAAAGGGGATCGCCCTTGTCGACGGGCACGGAAACTTCGGCAATATCGAAGGGGACGGTGCCGCGGCAATGCGATATACCGAGGCCCGACTTCGGGCTGTCACGGAAGAGGCGTTTCTTGCCGATCTTGACAAGAATGTCGTGGATTTTGTTCCGAATTACGATGAGACGGAAAAAGAACCTTCCGTTCTTCCCGTTCGGTTTCCGAACCTGCTGGTAAACGGTTCGGAAGGAATTGCCGTCGGTATGGCAACTTCGATCCCGCCCCATAATCTCGGCGAAGTGATCGAAGCGACCAAGGCTTACATGAACAATGAAGACATCACGACAGCCCAGCTGATGAGATACATCAAAGGCCCGGATTTTCCTACGGGCGGGATCGTGACGAATAAGGATGAACTGCGCGAGATCTATGAGACCGGAACGGGCAAGATCAAGATCCGGGGGAAAGTGGACGTGGAGGAATTGAAAGGCGGCCGCGTCAACGTGGTGATCTCCGAAATCCCCTATCCGATGATCGGCGCGAATATCGCGAAATTCCTGATGGATATCGCGTCTCTTGCCGAGACGAAAAAGACGATGGACATCGTGGACATCACGAACCAGTCCTCGAAAGAGGGGATCCGGATCGTGATCGAACTCCGCAAGGATGCGGATGTTGAGAATTTCATCAATATGCTCTATAAAAAGACCCGTCTTGAGGATACCTTCGGGGTCAATATGCTGGCGATCGCGAACGGCCGTCCGGAGATTATGAGCCTGAAGCAGATCATCGCCCACAATGTGGAATTCCAGTTTGAGATCACGAGGCGCAAATACACGACTCTTCTTGAGAAGGAGCGGGATAAGAGGGAGATCCAGGAAGGCCTCATCAAAGCCTGCAACGTGATCGACCTCATCATAGAGATCCTCCGCGGATCCAAGGACCGGACCATGGCAAAGAACTGTCTGGTGAACGGCGTGACGGACGGCATCAGTTTCAAATCCAGTCATTCACAGATCATGGCCGGAGAACTGCGCTTTACGGAACGGCAGGCAAATGCCATCCTTGAGATGCGCCTCTACAAGCTGATCGGTCTTGAGATCGAAGCCCTCATCAATGAGCATGAGGAGACCCTGGCGAACATCTTCCGCTATGAGGATATCCTGGAGCGCAGGGATTCGATGGCACAGGTTATTATGAACGATCTCGATATGATGAAGATGCGCTTCTCCGAAAAGAGAAAGACCAGGATCGACAATGTCGAGGAAGCGGTATTCGTGGAAAAGAAGATCGAGGAGATGGATATCTATTTCCTGATGGACCGCTTCGGTTACGCGAAAGCCATCGATGTGCCGACCTATGAACGGAATAAGGAAACTGCGGATGCCGAGAACAAATTCGTGATCCGCTGTAAGAATACGGGAAGGATCTGCATCTTTACGAATACGGGGAACATGCATACCATCAAGGCCTCGGATCTGCCCTTCGGGAAGTTCCGTGACAAAGGGGTTCCGATCGACAATATCAGTAATTTCAGTACCGAATCGGAATATGTGGTAGCGGTTGCTTCCCAGGCGGATCTCAATCTTTACAGGCTTCTTTTCGTTACAAAGACTTCGATGATGAAGCTGGTGGACGGCGGAGAATTCGATGTGACACGCCGTACGATCCAGTCCACGAAACTCCTCGACGGCGACGAGGTGATCTCCGTAAAGGCGGTAAAGGATGTGACGGAGGTCGTGCTGAATACGAATGACGGATTCTTTATACGCTTTGCCGTCGATGAAGTGCCGGAAAAGAAAAAGACGGCTGTCGGCGTACGCTGTATGAAGCTTGGCGCGAAGGATTTCATTGACAATGTATGGTATCTCGGACCGGAGCTTCCGACCAGAACAGAGTTCCGGGAGCAGGAATTCGACCTTCTGAGGGTCAAGAAGAGCAAGCGTGACGGAAAGGGTACGAAGATACGCCTATGAGAGTGATCGCGGGAAGCGCGAGGTCTCTTCGACTGATCACTCCGAAAGGGGAGAATACGAGACCGACGCTTGACAGGATTAAGGAGACACTGTTCAATATACTGAGGGATGAGGTCCCGGGAAGTGTTTTTCTTGATCTGTTCGCGGGTTCCGGAGGGATCGGGATCGAGGCTCTTTCGCGTGGAGCCCGGCACGCATATTTCTTTGAAAGGGACAGGGAGGCACTGGCCTGTATCCGGAAAAACCTGGAACACACCGGGCTTTCCGACAGGGCGACGGTCCTTCCGGGAGATCTTTTCTCATCCTTAAATGCGGTGAGGGATCAAAAAGCGGATCTGATCTATATCGATCCTCCTTATGAGGGTGGCTATGAAGGACGGCTCTTTGAACTTTTCCGGAATGCGCCCTTTGTATCGGAGAACACGCTGATCATCCTTGAAGCCGATCTTGGGAAGGATTTTGATTTTGAAGGGTTTTCCCTTGAAAGGGAGAAACGTTATAAGACGAATAAGCATCTGTTTTATCGGCTGACGGCCGGGAAAGGAAGGCTTTCGAATGAAAAGAGCGATCTATCCGGGATCCTTTGATCCGGTTCACTTCGGACATATCGATGTGATCAGACGGGCTTCGAATATGTTCGATGAACTGATCGTGAGCGTGATCCATAATAAGAACAAGTCTGCATTGTTTTCAACGGAGGAACGTGTTACAATACTGAACAGGGCTTTGGCTGACATTCCGAACGTGTCTGTGGAATCCTTTGACGGACTGCTCGTTAATTATTGCTGTCAGAAAGGTGTTTCCACGATCGTCAGAGGACTTCGGGCGATCACGGATTTTGAGTTTGAACTTCAGAACGCGCAGACCAATGCAAAGCTCTCAAACGGCGTCGTGGATACGGTCTTTCTGACCACGAATCTGGAATATGCCTACTTAAGTTCCAGCGCGGTAAAGGAGATCGCCTATTTTGGCGGAGACGTTTCCATGTGCGTACCCGATTATGTGGCGGAAATGATCCGTGAGAAATACAAAACGAACAAAGAATAACGGGGGATACCATGGCTACTAGCAGTACGATTGAGCGGCTGATCGAAGAGATCGAGGATTATATTGACGGATGCAAGTTCCAGATGCTGTCCAACAACAAGATCATCGTAAACAAGGACGAGATCGACGAGCTGATCCGCGAACTCAAGAGCAAAACGCCGGAAGAACTGAAGCGCTACAAAAAGGTGGTGGCCAACCAGCAGGAGATCCTGAACGACGCCAAGAAAAAGGCGCAGGCCCTGATGGACAGTGCGGAAGCAAGATCCAATGAGATGATCTCCCAGAATGCCATTATGAAGCAGGCCTACGAGCAGGCGGATGAGGTGGTCAACACCGCGATGGCTCAGGCTCAGGACATCCTGAATCAGGCTACCGAAGAGGCGAATATGCTGAAGAAGGCCACGAATGAATATGTGGACGGACTTCTGGCCTCCTACGAATCGCTGGTATCCCAGACCATGCAGACCACAGAGACCACACTGGGCAGTTTTTATACCCAGCTGAACCAGTATTACGAAACTGTCGTTGCGAACCGGTTCGAACTGAATCCTCCGCAGAACGATACGGGAGATATACCGTTAGAGCCCGTAAGCTACGTTGAAAACACCGGAGAGATCCACAGTGCCACGGGACCGCTGCAGGACGGGACTTTCCCTCTCGATGCGGATGAGATCTCGGAAAGCGCTTTTGCCACGGCCAACCTTCCCCAATCGGATGACGGCTCTACCGGGGACCTGAAACTTGATCTTCTTTAAAACAGACTTCGGAAAGAAAAAACGGCCACGAAAAAAAGCCGTTTTTTCTTTATGCTTCAACCCATGTCACTGATCATAGTCATAGACCCCGGCCACGGCGGCGAGAATGAAGGGGGAAAGACCGACAACTACACAGAGAAGGAACTGACGCTCAAAGTGGCGGAGGCCATGAAGGCGCAGCTTGAAAAATATGACGATGTGAAGGTCTATCTGACCAGGGATTCCGATGCGGATGTCGCGATCGCGGACAGGCTTTCCTTCGCGAATGAGGTTCACGCGGATTTCTATGTCAGTCTGCATTTCAATATGTCCGTGGAACATGATATCTACGGATTTGAGGTCTGGCTGCCTTCCAGGAGTGATCTTTACAACAGGGCCTATCCTTTCGCGGCTCTGATCCATGAGGACTATACGTCAGGAACCTTCGATCTTTTCCCCAGAGGGATCAAGACAAGGCTCGGAAATAACGGCGACTATTACGGAGTAATCCGTCACGGTACGGAATACGGGATCCCTGCGGTGATCGTGGAACATGCCCATATGGATCAGGCCAATGACAACTGGATCATCCCTCCCGACAATCTGGATCAGTCTCTGTACGTACTCGGCGTCCGGGACGCGGAAAATCTGGCGAAAGCGTTCCACCTTACATCAACGGCCCTCGGCAGGGATTATTCGAACCTCGAAACACCTGTCGGCACGGCTTCCGGGATCATCGCTCCGGATGAGACCCCGCCGGAATTCTGCAGGATCTCTCTTCTGGAGACCAACGCGGAAGAAGAAACGATACGGCTGCTTCTTGAAGCGGAGGATAAGGACAGCTTTATCACCTATTACAAGATAAGTACGGATGGAGGGGAGACCTGGTCGGAACTTTTCGGATATTCGAGAACGGCCTGGAATCATTCGGAACCTTCCATGGAGATCACTCTTAAGGTGCCCGCTGACCGGGATCTTGATGTGATCGCCGTTGTGATGAACAGTTTCGACAAGGCTTCGGAAAGCAATCATCTTTCCGTGAGCGCGTTCGGCCTTCCGGAACCGGAGGAAACAGGTGAAGAGGAGGAGGCCGAAGAGGTTTCCGAAGCTGCGGGACCGGAGAAAGATACGGAATCTTCGGAAACGGATGAAGATGAAACGGCCGTCATCGCTTCGGCGGATGAAAAAACGGAGCGAAGCACCGGGGAAAACAGCTTCCCGGAAGCGGAAAAAGGAGCTTCGGAAGGAGAGACGGGATCCGTTTTCAGGGTGCCGGACCTGTATCAGGAACTTGATCTTTCAAAGACAGGCGAGCTCCTTGATACCGCATCCTCCAACGATCTTTTCTATGCAGGAACCTTCGCTGCCATCGCGCTTTTATTCCTGATCCTGATCCTTACCGTTTTCGGCGTGATCATCGGAAGAAGAGCGGAAAGGAGAAGACGCAGGAAGCGGGCCGGGACCGCGGGGAGCGGCCGGGCATACGACAGGCGGGAAACAGTAAGACCGGATAAGAGGATGACCTCCGGCAGACGGAATGACGCTACGGACTGGAATGATGAGGATGTCGGACCCGATGCGGACGACTGGTTGTAGACAATGAGAATGAAGGCTGAAAAAGGGAATTTCGGATATCTGAAAAAGAAAAGGACCCGGGTACTTTTATGGACGCTTCTTTGCTTCGGTGTGTCCCTTGCGCTTTTCTTTACCGGGATCATTACCACGGGAACAAGGAAAAACCTTCTTACGATCGTTGCGGTACTCGGGCTTCTCCCCGCAAGCAAGAGCGCGGTGAGCCTTGTCCTGCTTTTTCTCGCGAAGGGCTGCAGCGAAGAAGACCGGGACCGGATTGAAAAGATCCCTCAGACTTTTCTTTCCCTCTACGATATGTACTTTACTTCCTATGAGAAGAATTTTTCCCTGTCCCATATGATCGTTACGGACGGGATCGTACTCGGTTATGCCGCGGATCCGAAATGCGATACGAAGGCCTGTGCCGGTCACATTACGGACAGGCTTAAGATGAGCGGGATAAAGAAGGTAACGGTTACGATAACGGAAGATCTTTCGAAGTATCTTTCCATGACGGAGACACTCTCGAAGAAACTGGAGGGGAAGACGGAAGAGAATAAGACGGAAGAAGGAGAAGCGGAGTCCGGACGTGAGGATGAGATCCGGGATGTGCTTTTTGAGATTTCATTATGAAAGAGTATAAGATCACGAAAAAAGACGCGGGGCAGCGCCTCGACAAATATCTGAAAAGACTGCTTCCGGGAGCCGGAATGTCCTTTTTCTACAAGATGCTGAGGAAGAAGAACATCGTAAGGAACGGAAACAAGGCGGAAGGCTCGGAACTTCTTGAAGAAGGCGATGTGATAAGCCTTTATCTCTCGGATGAGACTTTCGGGAAGATGAGCGGCAGCATTGTACTGCTTTCCGCGGGAACGGACCGGTTTGCCGAAGAATGTCTGAAAGCCTACAGATCTCTTGAAGGGATCCGTGTGATCCTTGAAACCGACGATATCGTTATTTTTGAAAAACCGGCCGGTATCCTGACACAGAAGGCAAAGCCCGGGGATCTTTCCC
>JAILLW010000009.1 GCA_024692955.1 Lachnospiraceae bacterium
CAAATCGGACGGCTTCGTGCGCGAGGATCATTTCGTGATCACCGTGGCATCCGAGATCATGGCTGTCCTCTGCCTTTCCTCCGACATGGAGGATCTTAAGGAAAGGCTCGGAAGAATGGTCGTTGCCTATACCATCGACGGAAAACCGGTCACGGCTTCCGATCTTAAGGCGACAGGTGCCATGGCGGCTCTTTTGAAGGATGCGATCAAGCCGAATCTTATACAGACACTGGAAAACACACCGGCCATCGTACATGGCGGACCTTTCGCGAATATTGCTCACGGGTGCAATTCCGTTATCGCGACAAAGACAGCCCTCCGGCTTGCGGACTACTGTATCACGGAAGCGGGCTTCGGCGCCGACCTGGGTGCCGAGAAATTTCTGGATATCAAATGTCCGGCTGCAGGGCTTACACCGGAGGCTGTAGTGCTGGTTGCCACGGTAAGAGCTCTCAAGTACAACGGCGGGGTACAAAAAGCGGATCTCGGAAAAGAGAACCTTAAGGCTCTTGAAGACGGAATCGCAAACCTTGAAGCGCATATCGAAAACCTGAAAAAATACGGACTTCCCGTAGTCGTTGCCCTGAACCGCTTCGGTACGGATACGGAAGACGAGATCGCGTATGTGAAAGCGTTCTGCGAGAAAAAGGAATGCGGCTTTGCACTTTCCGAAGTATTTCTGAAAGGCGGAGACGGGGGGATCGAACTCGCCCGGAAAGTACTGGAGGCTCTTGATTCGAAAAAGGCGCAGTATAAACCTCTTTACGAAAAGGATGATGACGCGGCGGACAAGATCGAAAAGATCGCAAGGGAAATCTACGGTGCGGACGGAGTGTCCTATTCCTCAAAGGCGCTCTCATCGCTTAAAAAGCTTCGCGAACTCGGCTTCGGGAACCTCCCGGTATGTATGGCGAAAACTCAATACTCTCTGTCGGATGACGCGACGAAGCTCGGAAGACCGAAAGGATTTATCCTGCAGGTCAGAGACGTTTATGTATCCGCCGGTGCCGGTTTCCTTGTGGTGCTCACCGGTGATATCATGACGATGCCGGGGCTTCCGAAGGAGCCGGCGGCATTTAACATCGATGTGGATGAAAACGAACAGATCACCGGGCTCTTCTGACGGAGCCGAAAAACTGCAGGGCGGGAGAACAGACATGGCAAAGATCATTGACGGAAAAGAAATCTCGCGGATCATCCGTGAAGAACTGAAGGAAAAGACGGAAGAACTGAAGAAGAACGGGATCATACCTGCTCTTGCCGTTATTCAGGTAGGAGACAATCCCGCTTCCACGGTCTATGTAAACAACAAGAAAAAGGCCTGTGCCGAGATCGGCATCGAATCCCTGAGCTTTCATCTGCCGGAGGATATTTCCGAGGAGGAACTTCTTTCGAAGATCAGGGAGCTCAATGATGACCCGAAGGTGAAGGGGATCCTTGTACAGCTTCCGCTTCCTTCGCATATCAGTGAGGACCTCGTGATCGAGACCATAAGCCCCGAAAAGGATGTAGACGGATTTCACCCTGTGTCTGTCGGAAAGCTTCTCATCGGACAGAAGGGATTTGTGTCCTGCACCCCGGCAGGTGTCATTGAACTACTGAAAAGAAGCGGGATCGGGATCGCCGGAAAAGAATGCGTGATCCTCGGGCGAAGCAATATCGTCGGGAAACCCATGGCGGTACTCATGCTTCGCGAAAATGCCACCGTTACCGTTGCCCATTCCAAAACGGCTGATCTTAAGGAGGTTTGCAAACGTGCGGACATCCTGATCGTGGCCATCGGAAAACCGAAATTCCTTACTGCCGAATATGTGAAAGAGGGAGCGACAGTCATTGACGTCGGAATCAACCGCGACGAAAACGGAAAGCTCTGCGGTGACGTTGATTTTCAGGACGTCATCGATCATGTGAGCGCCATCACTCCGGTACCCGGAGGAGTCGGCCCCATGACGATCACCATGCTTATGAATAACTGCATCGAAGCGGTTTCGCTTTGAGATAAGGACCCGTGTTCTATGACTTGTCCCGGCTGCGGGCGCACACTGCCCGACGGAATCTATTTATGTGAATATTGCGGGGCGGAGATCAAGATCGTACCTGACTTTGTACCTGAACTCGAAACCAGTATTACCGAAAGCCTCTCCGGGATCGTAATGGATCTGGATCCGGACGGGGAGAGCGGAGAAGGGCCGGAAGAGAAAACGGAACCGGAAATGGATCCCGCCCGGAATACGGAGAATGAGGACGCAAAGATCCTTGAAGAGGATTTCTTCAGGGACAGGACGGGATTTCTTCTTAAGAAACCGTCCGCCGCAGTGCTGATCGTTCTTGCGGCTGTGGTACTGATCCTTCTTGGCGGACTGTTTTTCGCCGGAAAATACTTTATCGAGACCTATTCCTACTCCTGGCAGCTTAAGATGACGGATGAATATGAAGCGAAAGGTGACTATGACCGGGCGCTTTCCTATCTTGTGCGCGCGAAGAAATTAAAGGGCCAGGACAACGCAATGATCTTCCGGGAAGCGGAGCTTTGCGAAGGAGCCGGCTACATGGATCAGGCGATCTCGATCATCGAAGGCGCCATTGCGGACCGGCCGCTTAAAACCGCGGAAAAGGAAGCCTTTTACCGGAAACTTATCGAACTGTATGAAAAGGAGGAGGATTATGAAAAGATTCATGAGCTTCTTCTGGGTGTCGAAGATGAAAACATAAGGGCTCTTTTTGCCGGATATGTATCCGAACGTCCTTCATTCAGTTTCCCGACGGGGACTTATACGGATATGATCGAACTTTCCATCGGATCCAACGGAAAAGGGCGGATCTATTACACCCTTGACGGCACGAAGCCTTCCATGGAACACGGCACGCTCTATACGAATCCGATCATTCTCCGTGCGGGAGAATATGAGGTTGAAGCGGTATATTACAACGAACATAACATTGAGTCCGATGTGGCGAAGGCCTTTTATCTGATCGGGGATAAAGAACTTAATGAACCTTCCGTCAAACCGGAATCCGGCGATTTTGATCATCCTTTTCAGATTACTGTTGAAAATACCGAAGGAGTAAGCGTATATTATACAAAGGACGGAACGACCCCTTCGCCGGAAAACGGCACGCTTTATGAGAAACCGATCAACGCGGAGATGGGACTTTCGAATTATACCTTCGTGGCA
The DNA here is from genome assembly GCA_024692955.1 of Lachnospiraceae bacterium. Taxonomy (GTDB): domain Bacteria; phylum Bacillota; class Clostridia; order Lachnospirales; family Lachnospiraceae; genus JAILLW01. The sequence goes on from JAILLW010000009.1 coordinate 3,177, forward strand.
GCCGATGAAAACGGAAACGTTTCTCCCCCTGTCCGCCGGAGTTATAATATGTATCTCGGAAACGTGATCCCGATCCCGAATGCCAGGGCACTTCTTGCAAAGAGGCTTGAGGAGACGGGAAAATGCGCGGATGCGTCCGGAAGGCTGCCTGAGGGCTGGGACGGAAAGGATGCCTGGAAGACGGTCGTCTATCTCGATGTGGTTGATACCGCACCGGGAAAGGGAACGAAGTCTTACTGTTACCGCTTTGTCGGGTTTGTTGTGGACGGTCTGGGAAACATTCTGGATTCTTCGGAACTCTATGCGGTCAATGCGTATACCGGAGAATGCATGCAGGTCATCAATTCGCAGTATCTCCCTATTTAGGGAACTGTTTTGAAGGAGGAATTCATTTATGTACAAAATCTTAAAAGCCGAAACCGTCGGTATTTCGATCTTTGAGATGGTGGTCGAGGCTCCGAGGATCGCAAAGAGCTGCGAGCCCGGTCAGTTTGTGATCGTAAGGACGGATGAAGACGCGGAAAGAATCCCGCTCACGATCTGTGATTATGACCGGGATGCCGGGACGATCACGATCGTGGTCCAGGAAGTCGGAGCGGGGACCACGATGATGGGAAAACTTAAGGCAGGGGATTCCTTCCGCGATTTTGTCGGACCGCTGGGAAGACCTTCCGATCTTATTACGGAAGATCCGGAGGAGCTTAAGAATAAGAAGATCCTGTTCGTGGCCGGAGGCCTCGGAACCGCGCCGGTTTATCCTCAGGTAAAATGGCTCCATGAACGCGGCATCAAGGCAGACGTGATCACGGGCTTCAAAAGCCGGGATTATGTGATCATGGAGGAAGAGATGAAGGCGGTGGCCGGAAATCTCTATGTAACGACGGATGACGGAAGCTACGGAAGAAACGGTATGGTCACGAAAGTGATCAGTGATCTTTACGAAGAAGGAACGAAGTACGATCTTTGCATCGCCATCGGACCGATGATCATGATGAAATTCGTATGCAAACTTACTAAGGAACTGAATCTTCCGACGGTGGTATCCCTGAATCCGATCATGGTGGACGGAACCGGAATGTGCGGCGCCTGCCGTGTGACGGTCGGCGGGGAAGTGAAGTTTGCCTGTGTGGACGGACCGGAATTCGACGGACATCTGGTGGACTTTGATCAGGCTATGCAGAGACAGACCCTCTACCGTACCGAAGAAGGAAGAGCGATGCTGCGCCTTCAGGAAGGTGATACGCACCATGGCTCCTGCGGAGCGTGCAGTTGATCGGACTTTACAGAAATTTGAGGATTCCGCTTGTTGGAAGCGGAACGGAACGATACCGGAAAGGCAGGAAAGATAAATGGATGTTATGAAAAAGGTTCCCGTAAGGGAGCAGGATCCGAAGGTCCGCGCAACGAATTTCGCTGAGGTCTGTCTCGGATATAATGAAGAGGAAGCAAGAGAAGAAGCGTCGCGCTGCTTAAACTGCAAAAACGCGCAGTGCATCAAGGGATGTCCCGTAGCGATCGATATTCCCGCTTTTATCGAACAGGTAAAGCTCGGTGATATGGACAAAGCCTATGAGATCCTTTCTGAGAGCACGGCCCTTCCCGCGGTCTGCGGAAGAGTGTGCCCGCAGGAGTCCCAGTGTGAGGGAAAATGTATCCGGGGGATCAAGGGAGAGCCGGTATCCATCGGAAAGCTTGAGCGCTTTGTGGCGGATACCGCAATGAAAAACGGCAAAAAACCGAAGAAGGCGGAAGTATTTAACGGGAAGAAGGTAGCGGTCATCGGTTCCGGACCGGCCGGTCTTACCTGCGCGGGCGATCTTGCGAAGGCAGGCTTCGAGGTTACGATCTTTGAAGCGCTTCATGAGCCGGGCGGTGTTCTGGTATACGGCATTCCGGAATTCAGACTTCCGAAAAAGGATGTGGTCGCGAAGGAGATCGATAATGTGCGCTCCCTCGGTGTAAAGATCGAAACGAATACCGTAGTCGGGAAATCCGTTACGATCGATTCCCTGCTTGAAGACGAAGGCTTCGATGCAGTGTTTATCGGGTCCGGAGCGGGACTCCCGAAATTCATGGGAATTCCCGGTGAGCAGGCAAACGGAGTATTCTCGGCCAATGAGTATCTTACAAGGTCGAATCTGATGAAGGCCTTTGATGAGGATTCCAATACCCCGATCATGAGAGGGAAAAAGGTCGCGGTGGTAGGCGGCGGGAATGTGGCGATGGATGCCGCACGTACCGCGCTGAGACTCGGGGCCGAGGTACATATCGTATACCGCCGTTCGGAGGAAGAACTTCCGGCCAGAGTGGAAGAGGTTCATCACGCAAAAGAAGAAGGGATCATCTTTGACCTTCTGACCAATCCCGTGGAGATCCTTGCGGACGAAAAAGGATGGGTGAAAGGGATCCGCTGTATCCGGATGGAACTCGGAGAACCCGATGAATCCGGAAGAAGAAGACCCGTGGAAGTAAAAGGAAGCGAATTCGAGATCGAGGTGGACACCGTGATCATGTCCCTCGGAACTTCACCGAATCCGCTTATCAGCTCCACTACGAAGGGCCTTGAAGTCAATAAATGGAAATGCATCGTGGCGGATGAAGAATTCGGAAAGACTTCGAAGGAAGGCGTCTACGCAGGCGGAGACGCCGTAACGGGCGCTGCTACGGTCATCCTCGCGATGGGAGCAGGCAAAGCCGGCGCAAAGGGCATCCGGGAGTATCTCGGGTCATAGGACTTAAGAAAATCTTAAAGATTTATTCCCTTTGTAATTCAGAAATGTATGGTTTAATGGTATGTGCAGCGGTGTTATGCCTCTGCACATACTTCATTTAAAGGTGACGAATGATGACGAGCATTCTGGTTTGTGATGATGATCCGAAGATCGTGGACGCGATCGAGATATATCTCTATAAAGAAGGTTACCGTGTCCTGAAGGCATATGATGGTGAGGAAGCGGTCGAGATCCTGAAGAAAGAGAATGTACAGCTCCTTATCATTGATATCATGATGCCGAAAATGGACGGGATCCGTGCCACCGTAAAGATCCGTGAAACGAATGCGCTTCCGATCATTTTTCTCAGCGCGAAATCGGAAGATACGGACAAGGTACTCGGTCTCAATATGGGAGCGGATGATTATATCACGAAGCCCTTTAATCCCCTCGAACTTATCGCGAGAGTAAAGGCGGCGCTTCGAAGATATACGATGCTTGGCAGTCTTGATACCGACAATAATGTCATTTTTTCAAGCGGCGGACTGATGATCAACGATGAGACCAAGGAAGTGCTGGCAGACGGCGAGGAGGTAAGGCTTACGCCGATCGAATACCAGATCCTGCTCCTACTCGTAAAGAACAAGGGAAAGGTTTTCTCCATCGACCAAATCTATGAAAATATCTGGAATGAGGAGGCAATCGGCGCGGATAATACGGTAGCCGTGCATATCCGTCATATCAGGGAAAAGATCGAGATCAACCCCAAGGATCCGAAGTATCTGAAAGTGGTCTGGGGAGTCGGATACAAAGTGGAAAATCTATAAGGAGATTTGATATGAACAGATTACTTCATGCGGTCCAGCACTGCGCGTTTGTCGTGTTTTCCTACTTTCTGGCGGTGGCACTTTTTGCACCGACGGAAATAGCGACCATGACCAATTCCGGGAAGCCCGTGTCGGGAAACGTGCTCCTTTTCCTTGTCGATGGCAACTTCGGGTTATATTTCTATACGGTACTGATCGGGCTGATTGCCTCCGGAGCCGTCTATATGGGGCTTCTCATCTATCTTACCGCATGGGAGGGGATCACGGTGGACCGGAACACACATGAAAAGACCCTGAAGATGCGGATCACGGACGAACTGCCGATGGAGATCCGGATTCTGATTCTGCTCGTTATCCTGCTCCCCTATTATCTGGTCCTTGTAAGCGGACATTTCCGGCCCTTTATGAAATATCTGATGAACGGGGAGACGACGGAATTCGTATGGCTTATCCTTCTTTCCGCGCTCGTTACGAGTCTGATCTTCAGTTTCTTCTACTACGGATTTGTACGGAGGATCCGCGGAAAGCTTCTTTGGAAAACCTCCTTCAGTGCCAGACTCTTCGGATGGATCGGAAAATGCGGATCGGATATTTACCGCAATGCGGGAGCCTTCGGAAAGGCTGTATGGCCCTTTGCTTTGACAGTCGGCACTGCCTTCATTCTTTTTATCCTTCTGAAGATCATCAATGCACCTTGGAAATTCGTTATCGCGGAGGTTTTCGCGGTGCTTTTTGTCGGGTCTTCGATCGCCGTATATTTCAGCTACCGGGAGCATAAGGAGCGAAAAGGAATTCTGGATGTGATGGAGAGGATAAGTCACGGCGATGTCCGGGCGAAGGTAAATGAGAAACAGCTTCACGGGGATAACGGAAAAATGGCCGAAGCGGTAAATGCGGTCGGATCGAGTGTGAAGGCGGCCGTTGAGACTTCCATGAAGGATGAAAAGATGAAGGCGGATCTGATCACGAACGTTTCCCATGATCTGAAGACTCCGCTCACAAGTATTATCAGCTATGTGGATCTGCTGAAAAACGAGGAACTTCATAACGAGAAGGCAAGCTCCTATATCGCAGTCATCGATGAAAAGTCCCAGAGACTCAAACAGATGACCGAAGATCTTGTGGAAATCTCCAAGATCTCATCAGGCAATATCGTACTGCAGCATATGAGCCTGAATGTAAGGGAACTGCTGAATCAGGCAGTGGGAGAGTTCTTTGAACGCTTTTCGGAAAAGTCCCTTCAGGTGGTCGCCGATATGCCCGAGGAGACTCTGCTGATCGCCGGCGATCCGGGCAGCATGTTCCGCGTGATCGAGAATCTGTTTATGAACATTTACAAATATGCAATGGAGGGAACGAGAGTCTATCTGGATGCGCTTACCGAAAAAAGCGGCACAGACCCTCTTGATAACGAATATGTTCTGATCAGGCTCCGGAACATCTCGGCCAGTCCTCTCGGAATGAGCGCCGAGGAGCTTTCGGAACGGTTTACGAGAGGTGAGGAATCCAGAACCTCCGAGGGCTCCGGGCTGGGCCTTTCAATAGCAAAGAGCCTCATCGAAGCGATGGGGGGATCTTTCCGGATCATACTCGACGGAGATCTTTTCAAAGTGGAAATGCGCTTTTTAAGAGAAAAGGAAGAGTCTAATCATTGATGAAATTCTGGCGGCTGTTATACTCCGTCAGAATCTCGCGGATCTTGTCCGTCGGGGTATAGACATTTGCCATTGAGACATCGTGATTCATAAAATCAATGATGGAAGCAAGAAACTTTGACATATCCGCTTCCACATAATAGGGACGTTCCAGAAGTTCGGGGATACGGTAGGTAAGATTCGTAGTAACGATCTTGTCGAAGTATCCCTTTTCATATGCCTCGTCGAATTTGGACATGCCGTCGGTGAAGAGCCCGAAGGAACAGCAGATATAAACCTTGCGTGCGTTCATTTCCTTAAGTTGACGGGAGGTATCGATCATGGATCCTCCCGACGAGATCATATCGTCGATGATGATCACGTCCTTCCCGTCGATATTTTCGCCGAGGAACTCATGGGCGACGATGGGATTGCGTCCGTTTACGATGGTGGAATAATCACGGCGTTTATAGAACATACCCGTGTTTACGCCCAGAACATTCGCGAAATAGACCGCGCGGTCGAGAGCTCCCTCATCCGGAGAGATCACGATCAGATGTTCGCGGTCGATCACAAGATCATGCTCGGTATTGAGAAGTGAGCGTATGAACTGATAGGGCGGCGTGAAGTTATCGAAACCGGTAAGAGGCTCCGCGTTCTGAACCTTCGGATCGTGGGCATCAAAGGTAATGAGATTGTGAACTCCCATATTCGCCAGTTCTTCGATGGCATAGGCACAGTCGAGAGATTCGCGGCCCGTACGCTTGTGCTGACGGCCTTCATAAAGAAAGGGCATGATCACATTGATCCGGTGTGCCTTGCCGTTTACCGCGGAGATCACACGCTTCAGATCCTGAAAATGATCGTCGGGTGACATATGATTCGTATAACCGTTCATCCGGTAGGTCAGGGAATGATTGCAGACATCCACCAGAATGAAAAGATCCTTTCCGCGGACCGATTCGTTGATCACGGCCTTTCCTTCACCGGAACCGAATCTGGGGCAGACGGCGTCGAGTATATAATTATCGGAAACATAACCCTGAAAGGCGGGATCGTTTTTCGCTGCGCTGTGAATGCTCTTGCGGAACTGTGATAGATAGTGATTCACGCTGCTTCCGAGCTGCTCGGCGCCCCGAAGGACGATCAGCTTTAAGGGGGCCACGGGAATTGTCTTTTCAAGAAGTTCTGTATTTGCCATATGAGATCTCCGTCAATCATCTTTTGAAGGCTTTCACCGGAATAATCATAATCTCAAATCACGTCCCCGGTCAAGCGTGCTTTACTTTTTTCTTTGAAATGGGTAAAATAACAATGCTTTTGAAAGAGGAACGGAAAATGAGCAGAAAAAGAAAACCGATCGTTGCCGTCGTCGGACGGCCGAATGTCGGAAAATCAACTTTATTCAACGCACTTGCCGGAGAGCGGATCGCGATCGTGAAGGATACCCCCGGGATCACCAGGGACCGGATCTACGCGGATGTTAACTGGCTTGACCGCGAATTCACACTGATCGATACCGGCGGGATCGAGCCGGATTCCAAGGATATCATTCTTTCACAGATGAGAGAACAGGCCCAGATCGCCATAGATACGGCGGATGTGATCCTTTTTATGGTGGATGTGAAACAGGGGCTTACGGACTCGGATTCCAAGGTCGCCGATATGTTAAGACGATCCGGAAAGAACGTGATCCTTGTGGTCAATAAGGTGGACAGCTTCGAAAAATCGGAAGCGGATGTCTATGAGTTCTATAATCTCGGGATCGGAGACCCCTATCCGGTATCGAGCGCGAACAGACTGGGACTCGGAGAACTTCTTGATGAAGTGCTCCGCCTTCTTCCCGAGCAGAATTCCGCGGAAGAGGAAGAGGAGGATCTTATCCGGGTAGCGATCGTCGGAAAACCGAATACCGGGAAATCCTCTCTTATCAACAGGCTGATCGGTGAGGAAAGGCTCATCGTCTCCGATATCGCCGGAACGACAAGGGATGCGGTGGATACAAGAGTACGCCATAACGGAAAGGATTACATTCTGATCGATACGGCGGGGCTTCGAAGGAAGAACAAGATCAAGGAAGAGCTTGAAAAATACATGATCGTGAGAACCGTTTCCGCGGT
>JAILLW010000017.1 GCA_024692955.1 Lachnospiraceae bacterium
ATGCACATATGAGTAAATATAGTGATAAATCTTCTGTGATAGTCCCGAAATCTATGGAAAAGATGCTACTTTTCGTGTATAATCCATCCCAAATACTACAAGGTTTATTACTATGTCCAAGGGCAAAGCAGATTATCCTCCCAGAGGTAAACTGTCTTAGCCTCTAAGAATTAAATAAAACAATAGTAACAGACCTTGAAAAGATCACTAACCAATCTTTCCAAGGTCTGTTCTTTTGTTTATTAATCCTTGTAGTATAAGGCGTTGATGGGATTTATGACTCTTATTTGAGTGTGTTTTACAGATAACCATAAAGAAGTATTATGGGTACTCTTTATCTATGGGTGGAGGATAAGCTGCTTTGCCCTTTGGAGGATAAAGTAAGGTGCCCAGGGATACGAAGAATTCGAAGCGCTCATTGAAAGAGAAGCGGCACTTTCGGCAAAGAATCTCTGAAGCGCATCCAGAAACTCTTCGCGGGGCATGGACTTTAAAAGATACCCGTCCGGCCGCTGCTCAAGGATCTTCAGGACCACTTCCCGGTCGTTCCTTCCCGTAAGAAAGATAATGAGAACCCGGTCATTCGTGGGATTGGAACGGATCTTCTGCATAACCTGTTCGCCGTTCATTCTCGGCATGTCATGATCCAGAAGGACGAGATCCGGCCTTTTTCTGTCAAGATACGCAAGGGCTCCGGCCCCCGAGTGGGCGCATTCGACCCGGTAGGAATCCGACAGCCAGTTTTCCATGATATGGAGAAAATCGGGATCGTCATCGATCACGAGTATCGTCCGCGTCCGGTCACAACCCGAGTGCATATCGTAAAAGAGACATATATCCGTAGCCAGCTTGTCCAGATTGACGGGCCGCGGATACACGGCAGTGATCCTGTCCCTGTCATGAATATCCCTTGCCACTTCGAGGTCCTGAGGGTTGCCGACAAGACAGAAGGCCTTGTCATCATCCCGACACATTTCCGCGAGCATGGTGCTGATGGACCGGATATGATCGTTATCTCCCGACGGATAGTATATCATCACACTGGCTTCCGCCCGGTGATTCAGGACCACTTCCGGGATATCTTTTACACAGAGCACGTTAAAATCTTCATCTTCCAGAGATCTGCTGATCCCTCTTCCGACGATCCCGGGCTCATCGCTGACAAAGAGCACCGTCCGCTGCGACGGCTTTTTACGTACTTCCTCCTTGACCAGCAGCCTTTCAAGCTGGGGAAGCAGACCGCAGTATTCCGTAAGGAGCTGGGGAGTCAGCGCATGGATAAGCCCGTATTCCTCCTGACTGCCGGAGTATTCCAGATTGGAAGCCTTTTCCGCGAGGGAGTTCGCGCCGACTAAAGTCGCCACGCTTTTCAGGGAATGGATCCGAAGCAGATACATCGGCCAGTTTTCTTCCCGCTCAAACCGCTCAATGTCGTTGGCTTTTTCATGGATGGAGGCGGTAAAGACGGTAAGCGCGTCCAGATAGTCGGAGGCGGAATCACAGTGTTTGATACCGGCCATAAGATCAAGGGAAGGGATCCCCTTTAACCAGTCGGGAAGGGAAGCCAGTTCTCCTTCATCATGGGCCTTTTTTTCTTCCTCTTCCGGAAGGGTGAAGCCTGCGTCCGGAATGTAATTCATCAGCATAAGGGTCAGCTGACCGGGATCCGCGGGCTTGATGAGAACATCGGCGAACCCCGCGGCCTTATAGAGATTGATATAATCTTTCCCCTCGTCCGCGGTGTGACAGATGACGTGGGTCTCTTTCCTGTTTTTCAGGAACAGCTCCTTCAGATGCATAAGGGTTTCCACCCCGTCCATATCGGGCATCCGGTGATCGAGAAGGATCAGATCATAGGTATTTACCCGGCAGAGCTCAAGGCACTCGCTGCCGCTTCCGGCAAGATCGCAGGATACTCCCATGGTCGTGAGCATGGAGGACAATATGGTGCGGTTTACCGGCATATCATCCACCACGAGGACTCTTGCGTTCTTTCTGTTTTCCTGTACGTTTTCCGGTATCGGCATAACGGTTTCCTGACCTTTCGGTTTCCATCTATACATTTATACGGCACATTGCCGCAATGATAATCTCTGTTATATCGGAAAATAAGGATGCCTGCCAAATTGTATCTTCCATCCGCTTGTGATAAACTGTCGTATTGAAAAGAGGGGAATTCAAATGAAAAAGAACAAAACCACCGTCATTGACGAGAATACACCGCTGCTCATCCTTGCGGGACCGATGTTTCTGGAGCTGCTTTTAAACACGATGCTCAACAACGTGGATACGCTGATGCTGAGCCACTATGATGAGTATGCTGTCGGAGCGGTGGGAAACGCCAATACCATCATGTTTATGATGAATGTACTTTTCAGCGTTATCGCGACGGCCACAAGCGTGGTGGTCGCCCAGTATCTCGGCGCCGGAATGTATGACAGGATGAACATGATCTATACTCTGGCCGTAGTGGTGAATCTTGTTGTCGGAGCAGTTCTCAGCGGACTCTTCTGTCTGGCCAATCCCCTGATCATGAATTTTCTCCAGGTGTCCCCGGAAATGCGTCCGTACTCGATGATCTATATCTATATCGTCGGTGGAGGCGGATTTCTGACGGCAGTGTTCGGTGTTATGCTTCAGATCCTCAGGTGCAACGGATATACGAAGATCGGCATGTGGGTCACCTTTGCCATCAATATCATCAACATCGGAGGAAACTATCTCTTTCTGTACGGGCCCCTGAAATATCTGAATATGGGCGTGGCCGGCGTGGCGATCTCCACCATCGGGGCAAGAGGGCTGGCTCTGGCGGCGGTTCTGGCATTCTTCTATATCACAAAGACGGGACGACTTTCCCTCCGGCTTCTTGTCCCCTTCCCCGGGAAGCTGCTCCTTAAGATGGTAAAGATCGGCCTGCCCACGGCGGGAGAGCATCTTACCTATAATCTGTATCAGACGACGCTGCTTTCTTTCGTAAACGGGATGGGAAACGATGCCGTGAATGCGAGAGCCTACTGCAATTCGCTGATCACCTTTGCCATGATCTTTTCCAACGCGTCCGCCCTGGCGACGCAGATCATAACGGGGCATCTGGTGGGAGCGGAAAAATCGGAGGAAGCCTACCGGAGAGTCTTTAAGACCTTAAGGACCTCGCTCCCCATCACCGTCGCGCTGGCGGCGACCAATGCCATTCTCTGCAGATATACGCTGAGGATCTTTACCGCGAACGAGAACATCATAAAGCTGGGGCAGATGATCATGATCGTGGATATCCTCGTTGAGGTCGGGCGCTGTCTGAACATGACCTTTGTCAGCAGCCTGAAAGCCGCGGGAGCCTATATGTTTCCGTTTCTTATGGGGCTTATCTGCAACTGGGGACTGGGGCTTACCATGGGATATACGGTGGGTGTCGCTCTGGGCGTCGGAGTCGCCGGGATCTACGCGGGAACCGCTTCGGATGAATTCATCCGCGGCCTGATCGTCATGTATTACTGGTACAAAAAGAAATGGGTCGGGAAATCCGTTGTCGACAAGAAGGAAGACTTTGTGACCTGAAAAGCCGGACAGCCCCGGGACGGTTCCGGCATGAAGGATCAGGATCCGTGCTTTTTAACATGCGCCTTGATCGCGTCGAAGGTTTTGTCGCTGATGTAATGCTCCACACGGCAGGCATCCTCGGACGCGGTTTTTTCATCCACGCCGATATCCATAAGAAGCTTCGTGAGTACCGTATGACGTTCATAAATACGCTTCGCGAGGATCTCTCCCGCTTCGGTAAGTCTTACAAATCCGTCTTCGTCTCTTTTTACAAGCCCCTCATCCCTGAGCAGTCCGAGCGCCCTGCTGACGGAAGGTTTTGAATATCCGAGATGTTCCCCGATATCGATGCCCCGGACAAAAGGTGATTCCAGCGACAGAACATAGATGGTTTCAAGATACATTTCTCCGGATTCCTGCAATGCCATATCAAAGCTCCTTCCTGATAAGAGTTCGTCAGCACTAACTTACCATAAATAAAAGAAGCGTTCAACCGCAATTCCGCCCTTTTCGCAGGAATTCCGAAAGGAGCTGAAAAGAGACGAAAACCCCTTGACAGGTTAGCCGGGCCTAACTATAATATACTACGGTTAGCGGGTACTAACCGGGAAGTGTGATATCAGGTTAGCGAAAACTAACCGAAGCGGAAAGGCAGGAAGGAGAATATGATGCCTCTTATCTATGCGGAAGCGGGACAGACGCAGATCATCCGAAAGATCGGCGGGAGCCCCGAGGTGAAAAAGCATCTGGAAGACCTTGGCTTTAATGTGGGCGGTCAGGTGAGCATCGTAAGTTCGCTCGGAGAGAATCTGATCGTGAAGGTCAAGGAGAGCCGGGTCGCCGTCAGCGACGAACTGGCAAGGAAGATCATGATATAGGGAGGAGAAAAAGTGAAAACCTTAAGAGATGTAAAGATCGGTGAAACGGTAAAGGTCGTGAAGCTTCACGGCGAAGGGGCGGTGAAGCGAAGGATCATGGATATGGGGATCACGAAGAATACCACCGTGTATGTAAGAAAGGTGGCTCCGCTCGGGGATCCGATCGAGGTAACGGTCCGGAATTATGAGCTTTCGCTCCGCAAAGCGGATGCCGAAATGATCGAAGTGGAATGAGGAGGATATGAAAAATGAGTATTCGTATTGCGCTTGCGGGTAATCCGAACAGCGGAAAGACCACGCTCTTTAACGCGCTTACCGGTTCCAACCAGTTCGTGGGCAACTGGCCGGGAGTGACCGTGGAGAAAAAAGAGGGAAAACTAAAGAAGCATGATGACGTGACGATCACGGACCTTCCCGGCATCTACTCCCTTTCCCCGTACACCCTCGAGGAAGTGGTGGCGAGAAACTATCTCATAAACGAACGCCCGGATGCCATTCTCAACATCATAGACGGAACGAACCTTGAGAGAAACCTTTACCTTACCACACAGCTGACGGAACTCGGAATACCGGTAGTTGTTGCCGTAAACATGATGGATATCGTACAGAAGAACGGCGACCGGATCAAAACGGATGAACTTTCGAGACAGCTCGGCTGCAAGGTCATGGATATTTCGGCCCTGAAGGGAGACGGCATCACCGAAGCCGCGGAAGAAGCGATCAGGGCGGCAAAAAACGGGAAGACCGTTCCGCTTCATACTTTTTCCGGTCCCGTGGAACATGCCATCGCCCATATTGAGGAAGCTGTGGTCCATGATATGCCCGAGGAACAGCAGAGATGGTATGCGATCAAGATCTTCGAAAGGGATGACAAGGTCCTCGAACAGATGAAGATCCCCGCGGACAGGATGGCCCATATCGAAAACGATATCAAAGCGGCCGAGAAGGAACTGGATGACGACGCGGAGAGTATCATCACCAATGAGCGCTATATCTACATCGCGGAAGTGATCAAGTCCTGCTACAAAAAGAAGAATGCGGGAGCCCTTACCACCTCCGACAAAATCGACAAGATCGTGACGAACCGTTTCCTCGGTCTTCCGATCTTCGCCGCCGTTATGTTCCTTGTATATTGGATCGCCATGGTGGCGGTGGGAGCGCCGGCAACCGACTGGGCCAACGACGGTCTCTTCGGAGACGGCTTCCACCTTTTCGGAATAGACGGAGGATACGGAGAGATCTCCGAAAGCTATGCGGAAGCCTCTGCCATTGTGGACGGTTATGATGCTTATGTGGAGGAAAACGGAAGCGCTCCCTCGGGAGACTTCACCTATACACTGGAAGATGATGAAACCCTCGAGATCAGCGAGGAAACCGCAAGTTCCGGGGATTATGAGGAAGCGGTAAAGACCCTGGAGGAGATCGGCGACGAACCCGATCCTGCCGATTACGGCACCTGGATCCCCGGCATTCCCGCCATCGTGGAAAAAGGCCTTGATGCCGCGGGCGCGGCCGACTGGCTGAAGGGACTCATTCTTGACGGTATCGTGGCCGGTGTCGGCGCGGTGCTCGGCTTTGTTCCCCAGATGCTGGTGCTCTTCCTGATGCTGGCGTTCCTTGAGGCCTGCGGATATATGGCCCGTATCGCCTTTGTGCTGGATCGTATCTTCCGGAGATTCGGTCTTTCAGGCAAATCCTTCATTCCGATGCTGATCGGCGTGGGCTGCGGCGTTCCGGGCATCATGGCAAGCCGTACCATCGAGAACGAACGTGACCGCCGCATGACGATTATGACCACCACCTTCATCCCCTGCGGAGCGAAGGTACCCTTTATCGCGATGATCGCCGGAGCAATCTTCGGAGGATCCGCCTGGATCTCCACCTCCGCGTATTTTATCGGAATGGCGGCCATTATCATCTCCGGCATTATGCTGAAAAAGACGAAGATGTTCTCGGGTGACCCCGCTCCTTTCGTAATGGAGCTCCCCGCCTACCATATGCCGACTCTCGGAAATGTTTTGAGATCCATGTGGGAGCGCGGCTGGTCCTTCATCAAAAAGGCCGGCACGATCATCCTCCTTTCCACCATCCTTGTCTGGTTTACGAGCTATTTCGGATTCGCCGAAGACGGCTTCCGGATGCTGGCGGAGGATGAGCTTGACCTGTCGATCCTTGCAAGGATCGGAAGTCTTATCGCCTGGATCTTCATTCCTCTCGGCTGGGGCAACTGGCAGGCGGCCGTCGCCTCCATCACGGGACTTGTGGCGAAAGAGAATATCGTCGGCACCATGGGCATTCTGTACGGCGGCGGAGATCTGACCGCATGGCAGGCACTGGCACAGGCCTTTACGGGAGTGACCGGTTTCTCGTTCCTGGTATTCAACCTGCTCTGCGCGCCCTGCTTCGCGGCGATCGGTGCCATCAAGCGTGAGATGAACAATGCGAAGTGGACCTGGTTCGCGATCCTTTACCAGTGCGGATTCGCATATGCGGTCGCCCTGATGATCAACCAGTTCGGCGGCCTCTTTACCGGCAATATCAGCGTGATTGGCGTGATCTTTGCGGCTGCCGTGCTTGCAGGCATTGTATATATGCTCTTCTTTAAAAAATACAAAGAAGCGGACAAGCTGACCAAAACGGTTGTCTGAGATCCATATTTGTGAAGGAGGTCCCTGACATGCCTGACTTGCTTGCTCAGAATCTTGGAACTGTTCTTATTACCCTTCTCCTTATACTGATCGTTGCGGCCATTATCGCATCGATCGTAAAAGACAGGAAGCAGGGAAAATCCTCCTGTGGCGGGAACTGCGCACATTGCAAAATGTGCGCAGCCTGCAAAAAGAAATAAGGTGTGCTATAATGTAGTGCATGGAACGATTCGGAACTTTTATAAAAGGTGCGTTTTCCTATCCGGGAAAACTCCGGGAAACACGGCCGGTCACGACCGCGGGCATTATCGCAACAACACTTCTGTATGCGGTATATGCTTTTATCAGCTCTGATTATTCAAGGGAAAAACATCTGAAAGATCCCCTTGATCTGCTGAGTCATATTGCTCTTGCCATCCTTTTCTTTTCAGTCTTTTCACTATTTCTTGAAAGCATCGAACTTCGAAAGGGCAGGGTCCTGAAGTGTATGCTTTTCGGATTCTTCGGGGTGCTCAGCCTTTTTATGAGTGCGCTTACCTACGATCCTCCGGAACGTTTCAGGGCATACAGAGCCTTTCGCGCTCTTCCCGCCTTATACGAAAGGCTGGGGGAATACTCGGTCTTCTCGTTTATCATCGGGGGCCTTGCCATCGCGCTCCTGCTGGCGGTCTTCTTTTCGTACAGCGGGAAAATCGGGCAGGATTTTAACGTCCACCTCATGAACTGCAGCTCGAATATCTTCTTTTCCTTGATCATATTCGGCGTGATCCAGATCGGGGTGCTCCTGCTCTTTGCGATCATGGAGGAACTGCTTTTTCATGATGCGTTCGACTTATTCGGCTCCATCCTGATCCTGATAAACGGCCTCTTCTTTGCGCCGGCCGTCATCTGCGCACTGATCAATGAGAACGAGGAGGCAAACGCTTTTTTCCGGATCCTTGTCCGGTATATCATGCTGATCCTTTCCCTGCTTTCCTACGTGATCATTTACGCCTATATCCTGAAACTTATGATCACGCGGTCGGTTCCGTCGAATTCGGTTTTCTCGATCCTGACCGCGCTCTTTGTGATCACCATCTTTATAGCCTATCTCAGTACGACCTTTGAGAACAAAGGACTGCTGCAGAAATTCGCCTATCTTGCTCCGCTCGTTTTCTCCCCCTTTATCCTGATGCAGGGCTATACGGTATTTGTGAGGATCGGCCAGTACGGCCTTACCCCGAAAAGGTATTTCGGGATCGCCTTCATACTCTTTGAGATCGTATACATCACGTATTATCTGATCCTTTACAAAAAGGAAAAAAGGATCGCCGGAAAGGGGCTTCTGATCATCCTTTGCGTGTTTATTCTTGTTACGGTTTTTATTCCCGGGATCAGCGCGAAATCCCTGTCAACGATCATCGCGAAGCAGACACTTTCGGACTACCTTGAAAAACTGGATTCGAATGGTGCGATCCCGGAGAAGGAATACATACGCGCGGACGCGGCGGCGGGATTCCTTCAGGATTCCGAATACGGAAGAGAAAGACTGAAAAAGTATTTTCCGCAGTTCAGCGAGGAAATGAGGGACGAACTGAGGGCGAAGAAGAATGAAGCCGGAGGAAAACTGAAAACCGGAGAGGATGAATACGATATCCCTTCGGACGGCTGGTATTCGACGGATCTTTTCATGTTCGCGGGAAAAGACGGATTTGACATCAGCGGGTATGATTCCATCCGGTATGTGGCGGTCAGGGAATACGGGAATACAAAGGAGATCGACACCTCGGATCTTGCCGTTTATCCGTATGAGAAGGAGATCGAGGACAGGACCGGCGGACCTCTCATAAAGGCGGATCTTTCCGGATTTGTCCGCAGGTTCATAGATATCACCGTGGATGAGGACCGGGAGGACTATTCCGTCCGGGAAGGACACTACCGGGATATCTCCGTGATCGACCTTGATGAGAATACACGGCTCATTATCACGATGGCCGATATCCGGTTTGATCATGACCGGAAGCCGGAAGAGATCGGGATATACGGATATCTGTTTCAAAAGAAACGATAGGTACGATAAAGAAGAAAAATGACCGTTTTGCGTGAAAAGGAAGGATACGAGGTGCCGGATGAAAAGAAAGATCCCCGGGAAGATCCCGAAAGAACTCTCATTCGACTGTTTTGATGACGGATCCCTGCTGTACGGAAAAGAAAAGAACCGGCTGCCCGCCATGGGCTGGAACAGCTGGAATGCCTTCGGAAGCGGAAATACGGAAGAGCTTACAAAGGCCATGGCAGACCGGATATGCGCTCTCGGGCTAAAGGAGCTCGGGTACCGTTATGTGGTGCTGGATGACGGCTGCTACAGGCCGGAGCGGGTGAACGGGCGGCTTTCGAATGATGAAGCGAAATTCCCCGGCGGATTCCGCGCTCTGTCCGATCATCTTCATAAGATGGGTCTCCTTTTCGGAATGTATAATGATGTCGGAACAAGGCTCTGCGCCGGCGCGGAAGTCGGAACCTGCGGTCATGAGAAGGAGGACGCGAAAACCTATATCGAATGGGGCGTGGACTTCCTTAAGGTGGACAACTGCTATTATCCCTACGATAATGCGACCTTTTCGGACCCCGAAAACGCCCGGTTCGTCTTCGCGCCGAACATCCGGTCCGTAAGGATCGAAAGCGGAAGGAAGCCGAACGGGAGGAACGTGACAGTCCTGAAAGCCGCGGACGGCGTACTTACCGGACCCTCAGCCCGGATCACGAAGGAGGGATATGCCACCGGGATCGGAACCTTTGACGGAACGGGACCGAAGCATTCCCCCGTGGGAGTAAGAAGCAGCGAACTTATCTTCGAAACGGATTCGCCGGAGGACAGGGATGCTTTTCTTTCGGTTGAATATGCCACGGGAAAGAGGGAGAGAGTCGGGCAATGGCTTCAGATCGCGGTAAATGACGGGATCGTATTCGACGGTCTGCTTGATCCGACGGACAGCGAGACTTCCTTTGTCTTCGGCGGGCAGGTAAAGATAAGCCTTCGCAGGGGAAGGAACAGGATCAGGCTCATGAACCACCGGCGGCAGGAAAACACCCTGAAATCCTATGCCACGTTGCTGAAATATCTGAAGCGGGAGGCGCCGGATAAGGACATCGTTTATTCCGCCTGCGAATGGGGAAAGACGCAGCCGCAGAACTGGGCGAAAAAGGTCTGCGACTCCTGGAGGATCCTCAATGATATCACCTTCCGCGTGGGAAAGGACGGGGATCCGGGACACGGAGACTGGGACGGAGACTATACCTGCTCCGTGACTTCACAGTATAATAAAGCCGTGATCATGGACGGATTCGCGGGGCTCGGCAAGGGCTGGAACGACCCGGATATGCTGATGATCGGGATGGAGGGGCTGACCCTCGAACAGAACCGGACGCATATGGTCATGTGGTGCATGATGAACGCGCCGCTTATGCTGGGGCTCGACCTTCGACGGGTGAAAAAGGGCGATGATCTATACCGGATCATTGCCGACAGGGAACTGATAAAGATCAATCAGGATCCCCTTGGCATTCAGGCTAAGAGAGTCTTTTCCTCTCTTGCGAAACAACGTCCCGACCGCACCTACATCCGCGATACCGACCGGGTGGACATTCTGGCGAAACCTCTTTCGGGCGGGAGATTCGCGATAAGCTTCATCAATCTCGGAAAAAAGAAACGGAAAGGGCGTTATTCCGTTGACGTCATTACCCTGAAGAAGTATTTTAAGGAGTTTATGTCTGAAGATTTCGCCCGTGCAAAGGACGGAACAGGATATGATATCCTGGATGTCCGGACCGGGAAAAAGGAGCTTTCGAAAGAAGGAGTGTTTTCCGTAAGGGAACTTTCCGCCTGCGGAAACGTTACGATGATCGTGACCCCCGCCGGACAGGAGAAAGTGCCGGCGCCGCGGAAAAAGAGATGACCGTCGAAGACTTTGCCGAAAAGCTGATCGGCATTGCCGCCGATATGTCCCGGGAGGATACCGGCGCGGCAGACCCGAAGCGGAAGCAGCCTTTTTCGGAAGAACGGGCAGAGGCTTTCATCCGGGAACTTGGGAGTATGTATTCCGAAAGGGAAATGCGTTCGGAGTTTTCCCGGAAGCAGGCGGCGAGGATCCTCCATGTTTTTTTCCTTAAGGTGCTTGACTGGCAGGATGAGGACTGGGGGGAATGCAGCTCCCTGCGGGATATCTATGACTGCAGGATCTGCGCGAATGCCATCGCCCAGGTATGCGTAAAGGGAATCATGCATCCGGTCAAAAGAACAGAGTTCGGGATCGCTCCGATCCTTTCCGGTGAGGAGGCGGAAGAGATCTTTCGGCGGATCCGGGAGATCTGAAATGTAAAACAGGGAAAGGGAGAAAAATGGAAAAATCAAAAGTTTATTTTACGGATTTCAGGACAGTTCTCGGAGTGAGCCTTACAGCCAAGCTTCAGAAGCTGATCCGGAAAGCGGGGATCGGCTCCATTGACATGAAAGGCAAGTTCGTCGCGATCAAGATGCATTTCGGCGAACTCGGAAATCTGGCCTACCTCAGGCCGAACTACGCAAAGGCGGTGGCGGATGTCATCAAGGAGAACGGCGGGATCCCGTTCCTCACGGACTGCAATACCCTCTATCCCGGGAGCCGCAAGCATGCGCTGGAGCATCTTGACTGCGCGAATATCAACGGGTTCAACACCGTGACCACGGGATGTCAGATCCTGATCGCGGACGGACTTCGCGGGACCGATGACATAGCGGTTCCGGTGCCCAACGGGGAATACTGTAAGGAAGCATATATCGGACGTGCAGTGATGGATGCGGATATCGTGATCTCCCTCAATCATTTCAAAGGGCATGAGCAGGCCGGTTTCGGCGGCGCGATCAAGAATATCGGGATGGGCTGCGGGAGCCGTGCCGGGAAAATGCAGCAGCATAATTCCGGGCATCCCCATGTGATCAGCGAACGCTGCAGAGGCTGCAGACGCTGCGCAAGGGAATGCGGTTCGGATGCCATCATCTACGAGAACGGCAAGGCTTATATCGATACCGAAAAATGCAAGGGCTGCGGCCGCTGCATCGGTGCCTGCGCCTTTGACGCCATACAGAACGACAACTGGAACGCGCCCCAGCTTCTGGGGAAAAAGATGGCGGAATATACCGCCGCGGTCATCAGCGGGCGTCCGTCGTTCCATATCAGTCTGATCACCGACGTTTCCCCGAACTGTGACTGCCACGGAGAGAACGACGCCCCGATCCTTCCGGATATCGGAATGCTGGCCTCCTTTGATCCCGTTGCGCTGGATCAGGCCTGCGTGGATCTCTGCCAGAAGGCGGAGCCGATAAGGAACAGCCAGCTGGGAGACAATATGGCGAGCGAGCATTTCCATGATCACGGAAACGTATGGCAGAACAGCAATCCGAACGTCTCCTGGAAGGAAACCCTTGAACACGCGGAAAAGATCGGTGTCGGCACCAGGGAATACGAAATGGAGATCATGAAGTAATCAACGGGGGTGAGAGATATGGCATGGTATGACGAAGCGGTCTTTTATCATATTTATCCTCTCGGAATGACCGGTGCGCCGAAGACAAATGATTACGGGAAACCGGTTCACAGGCTGAATACCCTGATCCCGTGGATCGGGCATCTGAAGGACCTCGGCTTTACGGGGCTTTACATCGGACCTCTTTTTGAGTCGGTGGGTCACGGCTATGAGACGACGGATTATAAAAAGCTTGATTCCCGCCTCGGGACCAATGAGGATCTGACCGCTTTTGTGAAAGAATGCCATAAGAACGGGATCCGCGTAATCCTGGACGGTGTGTTCAATCATACCGGAAGAGACTTTTTCGCTTTCCGGGATCTGAAGGAACATCGTGAGAATTCCCCGTACAGAGACTGGTATTCCGGAATCTGGTTCGGCGGAAACAACGAATACAACGACGGCTTTTCCTATGAGAACTGGGGCGGCTATAACCTGCTTGTGAAGCTGAATCAGAAGAATCCCGCGGTACGGGATTATATCTGCGATGTGGTCCGTTTCTGGGTAAAGGAATTCGACATCGACGGCTTAAGACTCGATGCCGCCGATGTGCTCGACTTTGACTTCATGAAGGCACTGAGACATACCGCGGATGAGGTCAAACAGGATTTCTGGCTGATGGGCGAGGTGATCCACGGGGATTATTCCCGCTGGGCCAATGACCGCACGCTTCACAGCGTGACGAATTACGCGCTTCACAAGGCTTTCTACAGCGGGCACAACGATCATAACTATTTCGAGATCGCACATACGGTAAAAAGGACTCTGGATATGCTGCCCGGAGAGATCCGTCTCTATAATTTCGTCGACAATCATGATGTGGAACGGATCTATACGAAACTGAACAACAAGGCGAACTACATGCCGGTGCATATTCTGCTCTATACCCTGCCCGGGATCCCGTCTGTCTATTACGGGAGCGAATTCGGGATCGAGGGAAGAAAGGAGCGGGGGTCCGACGATTCCCTTCGCCCGTATCTTGAGATCGGAAAATATCTGAAAGAATCCGGAGAAAACCCGCACGCGATACTGATCGGAAGGCTCGGAAAGATCCGTGCCTCCTTCCGGGATCTTTCCTATTCCGGATACGAACAGCTTCTGCTTACCAACGGACAGTATGCCTTTTCCCGCGGGCGCCTGATCATTGCCGTGAACAATGAAGACCATGAGGCCTGGGTGAATGTTCCCGCAAGAGCGGAAACCTACACCGGGCTTATCGGAGGCTCGACCCTGAAGGCGGAAGGCGGGCGCCTGAACATAAGGCTCGGCGCAAACTCCGGGGAGATTTTCGCGGAGGGCGGCATTGCGGCGGATGAAGCCCTGACGGATGCCGGGGCCGGCGCTGAGAGGGATGCGGCGGATGATGCGGAAACGCCGGGTAAGACCGGGAATGAGGTTCCGAAGGAGGAGGCTTCCGAAGGAGCAGCAGATACGGCCGTCGGTGTCAGGGATGCCGGGGTTAGTGACGGTAAGGCGGCGGAGGAGACTCACAACGAAGCAGTTACCGAAAGGCCGGTGGAGGATAACATCGTGATCCCGGACATTCCTTATGAGGAGATGACCGTGGAACAGCTTCAGGCCGTGATCCTTCGGAAACTTGCATCGAACGGACCGGTGACGGACCGGATGCGAAAGGACGTGGAAGAGAATATCTGGAAGAATTCTCTGGTGAACTGGGCAAAGAGTTTCAGATGACCGGAAAACTCAGATGATCTTTTCTTTCGGAATAAAGCGGAGCAGGGATTTTTCCAGATCCGCTCCGAGAACGGGCTTTGTCAGATAATCGGCAAAGCCTTCTTTTTTGTATTCCTCCGCGGCACCGCTGATCGCGTTGGCCGTGAGCATTATGACAGGTGTGTCGGTATTCATTCCCTCCGCCCTGATCTCGCGGAAGGTTTCCACTCCGTCTTTATGAGGCATTCTGTGGTCGAGAAGGACCACGTCGTACTTATGCCGGGCGCAGAGTTCAACGGCTTCTTCCCCGCCGGTGGCCTGGGTTACCCTGACCAGAGTGGGGCGAAGGAGCCCGACGATGACCTTGAGATTCATCGGAACATCATCTACCACAAGAACACTGGCGGTAGGGGCTTTGAAGCGCTCATGGTACTCTTCGATCACCTGCGGCTTTCTGAGATTAAAGCGGCCGGCAGGCGAAGGATCCGTAACGCTCTGCGGAATGATGATCCGGAAGGTGCTGCCTTTTCCGGGAGTGCTGTCCACCTGGATCCGGCCGCGCATCAGAGACACGAGTTCCTTTGTGATCGCCAGTCCGAGCCCCGTGCCCTGGATGTTCGCCGTCTGCTTCTCGTTTACTCTGCGGAAAGGATCAAAGAGAAGGGAAAGATCCTCTTTGGCGATCCCGATCCCGGTGTCCGAGACCACGAATACCGTTTCGACCGCTTTGTGCTCAACGGGACCGCAGCTCATACGGATCGTGACGCCGCCCTCGTTCGTATACTTGATCGCGTTGGAGATGATATTGAAAAGGACCTGACGGATGTGCTGCCGGTCGCCGTTTAATCCCGCGGGAAGATCCTCATTGCAGACTACCGTGATATACAGATCCTTCGCATGCGCCATCTGCTCGAAATAGCTGTAGCAGTCCCGAAGCAGGTCATGGGGCGAGTAATCCTCATTGATGATATCCATACGGCTGGCTTCGATCTTGGAAAAGTCCAGGATATCGTTGATGAGACCTAAAAGAGCGTCTCCGGAATCCCGGATCCCTTCGGCATATTCGCGAAGCTGAGGATCCTCGGTGGAGCGGAGGATCAGCTCGTTAAGACCGAGCACGGAGTTAAGAGGCGTCCGGATCTCGTGGGACATACTGGCAAGGAACGCGCTCTTTGCCTGATTGGCTCTGTCCGCGTTGATCTTTGCCTCATTGATCTCCTTCAGATAGGAGTAGGTTTCCGTCATATCCTCGATCAGAAAATAGGAGCCGATAGGCCGTCCTTTCTTTTCGGAAAGCTTGTTGTAGCGGATCCGGTAATGCTCCGCCCGGTCGGTCTCACGGGTATAATTGACGGTACCGTAAGGCTCTCCGTCGGATTTCAGGGAACGAAGAACGGAGGCGGCGGGTTCCACATCGAAACTGAAGAATTCCTCATTGATCCCGAAACGGTTCTTTGCGAAAGCATTTGCGTAGATGCAGTGGTTCGAAATGTCAAAAAGGATCAGTCCTTCATTCATATCATCCACGGCATGTCCGATGGAGATCATCATCAGATTCCGGGGGACAAAGACTTTGATACAGAAATAGATCAGAGTGCCCGCCACTGCATAGAAAATGACGGAGGCATCAAGCACCAGAGACAATGCCATATAGGCTACGTTCAAAAGAATGACAAATACGAGTACGGACAGCATGATCACATATTTCGCACGATATATGCTGTAACTCTTTTTGATGCGATACAGGATAAAGAAGAGAGCTGTCAGGAGCGTGATGTAATCGATGGCCAGATGGACGTAATAGGCCGGGCGGAACGCGGTCTGATAGAAGATGATATCCGTAAAAAGGCTCTTTTCGTAGATCCGGAAATGGTGTCCGAACATGAAATTCATAAGGATCGACAGGGAATCCCCGCACATAACGAGAGCAAGGGGAACGGAAAGCCTCTTCAGCATCCTTTCATGCTCGGTATACATCATGCAGAAACCCCAGAGGAAAAAGATGATCCAGTCGATGGAGGCAAAGTAGAAGCAGTAGGAAAGAGCCGCCATCGTCTCATTGACGGAAAGAGCAATAAAAATATTGGCGATGATTGCCAGAACTCCCGCGGCCAGGGTATTTCTCAGCCATTTTCCGTAGGCTTCGCGGATCTTCCCTGTGGCGCGGAACGTTATCAGTATATCGGCGACTGCCAGGCAGTCAATGATCACATAGATTATCTTTGTATACATTACGGACTCCGTTAATTTGAAATCACAATCCATTATACAGGAAATCCGCAATTTGGGAAAGAAAACTCATTGCAAAAGGGGCGGGTTTTGTGCGAAGATAGATTCTGAAATCGGATTTTGATTCCGGAAGATAAAAGGCAGGAGGATAAACAAATGGTAAATGAAAGACGGCCGGATGATATGGTCCGGATCACGACACCGGAACTTGCTGATGCTTATATCGCAGAGCGGATCGAAGCATTGAAAAAGCAGATCGGGGACAGAAAGGTCCTGCTCGCCCTTTCGGGGGGCGTGGATTCCTCGGTGGTTGCGGCGATGCTCATCAAAGCGGTGGGCGATCAGCTTGTCTGCGTTCATGTAAATCACGGACTTTTGCGGAAGGGGGAACCCGAGCAGGTGATCGAAGTCTTCCGGAATCAGATGAAAGCGAATCTGATCTATGTGGATGCCACGGACCGTTTCCTTGACAAGCTTGCAGGGGTCACCGATCCGGAAAAGAAGCGCATGATCATCGGCGGCGAATTCATCGAGGTCTTCGCGGAAGAAGCGAAAAAGCTTTCCGGGATCGAATTCCTTGCCCAGGGCACGATCTGGCCGGACATCCTCGAATCCGAGGCCGGGATCAAGGCACATCACAACGCCGGCGGACTGCCGGAGGATCTTCGGTTCGAACTGGTGGAACCCGTCAGGATCCTCTTTAAAGACGAAGTCCGTGTAGTGGGCGAGCGTCTGGGCCTTCCCGCGAACATGGTCTATCGCCAGCCCTTCCCCGGTCCGGGCCTCGGCGTACGCTGCCCGGGAGCGATCACCAGGGACAGACTTGAGGCAGTCAGAGAATCCGATGCGATCCTCCGTGAGGAATTCGCGAAGAACGGCCTTGAAGGAAAAGTATGGCAGTACTTCACGGTAGTGCCCGATTTCAAATCCACCGGAGTCAGGGACGGCAAGCGCACCTTCGACTGGCCCTGCATCATCCGCGCGATCAATACCACCGACGTTATGGAGGTAACGGTGGAGCATCTTTCCGATGAACTCATCGACCATCTGGTGAAGAGGATCATCACGGAAGTGCCGGGCATCAACCGCGTACTCTTTGACTACACTCCGAAGCCCCCGGCCACGGTGGAATATGAGTGATAACGAGCCAGGCGCGAAAAGCCGATGACACAGGCACGTAGTGCCTGCGCGGAATAGAAAGAGCGTGCCCATGCTTGCATGAGGCACGCTCTTTCTTTCCGGGAAAAGTACCGCGAAGCGGTGTGACATCGGATTTTCGGACATTTGGCGACAACATACAGCGAGATGAAGCGAAGCGGAATCGAGCTGGCTGTTCTCAAGCTCGCTTGCATGAGGCACGCTCTTTCTTTCCGGGAAAAGCACCGCGAAGCGGTGTGACATCGGATTTTCGGACATTTGGCGACAACATACAGCGAGATGAAGCGAAGCGGAATCGAGCTGCATGTTCCCAAAATCATCATTACTTCAATGCCCATTCCGATTCCGTTTGTGCCCAAATCATAGTATAATATAAATTGAGGTAGTTCATCGTCACAACGTCGATCAGTCAGCAAAAAAAGAGGAGGTCTATGAAAAAGAGTAAACGAAGCAAAATTTTATGCGTTCTGACATCATTTATATTATCACTTCTTCTTTTGCCGACATTACCGGCGAAAGCCGCGGAAGTCTATGTGGAAGGTTATGTGCTGGATGCCCATACGCTGCCGGACGGAACGATCGGTGTTCTGTTTGCCAGGGATACGGAGCGGGGAGAGGGTTCAAACGCAACTGTCATACCCGTGATCTGGTATGGTGTCTTTGATCCGGGTACCGGTTACTGGGATGAGGTTCAGGTACAGGACGAGGGCGTTAAGGGAAGAGAAGCGGCACTGACCATCTCGGATGATGGTGTGGCGCATGTCGCTTATACGACGAGCAGCGACAGGATCGTCTACATCCGTCAGACGGATACGGGATGGCGGGCATCCTATATGATTAATTCCGTTGATATCTGCGGCGACGCAGGAGTCCTGTCCGCTCCGGATATCGAAGTGGATGAGAACGGCACGGTACATGTCTCTTATATCGACTCGCGCGGCGCGGATGACGGCGACAGTCATACGATCCCGGATGTCATGGAAGCGGTCATTACCGGTTCTGACTGTGTAAGAAAAGTAAAGATCGGCGGCTGGTTCACAAGAGATGTCGGTACTGATAGATACTACGCAACCGGAATCCCATACATCACGAAGGATCTTACGGTCGTCAGCAGATACAATGTGGACTCATCGGACGGCTGGGGAGGAAGATATTCCACGAAATCTGTACTGTTCAAGAAGGCTGACGCGACGGAGCTGGAGCCCGAATTGAATGGCACGCTTTATGATGCATGCAGCTACGACGGGGTGAGCTATGCGCTCTGCCGGTCGGGAAACAGCTATCTGATCCTTGATTCGGCGGGCAACGGAAGCCGGACCGACAGCAGTATCTCCGAGCATGCCGCCGACATGACGATCGGCGAAGACGGAAAGATCTATTATGCCGCGGCACAGGGATCCAACATGCTGTTTTATCAGGATGATACCGGTTATGTGACAAATTCCCTGTTTGAAGAAGTTCACCCGGATCACAAAAAGATGGCAACGGTGATCGCCGGGAACCGTCAGCATGCTTTCTATACCGGGAGCCGGGGCCATATTGTTTGGGCCAGTTTTCAGTATGGCAATGTCAGATCGGAACTCATTAAGGGAAAAGAACCGGAAGATGTTTCCGAGGTGACATTTAATACGACCGGCTCCGAAGCCGGAAAGCTCGAAGGACTTGATCCCGACGGCACATATTATTATGTGCTGAATAATGAAGCAAGCGAGGATTTCACTTCGGTAACCGAAAAGGAGATCAGTATTCCGAGGAGTGCCGTAGGAAGAAAGGGAGCTGCCCTCTCCGTTGTCAAAAGGGCACGCGATAACAGGCATGCCGATTCCGAGCCGAAAACATTTACGATCACAAGGGCTTCAGTGCCGACGCTAACGGCCACACAGCCGGACCGGCTCGACGGAGAAGGAACCCTTCCGACCACCGAAGCTTTTGAATACACGACGGATGAACCCGGCGATGACCCGGAAAGCGCAAACTGGATACAGTGTACGGATGCCGTCAGTGTTCCGCCCGGTATCTATTATGTCCGTTACCGCTCAGACGGGACGGTACTTGCTTCCGATCCGCAGGAGATCGAGATCGTGGAATATGTTCTCGTAAAGGAGCAATTCGGTTTCTTTTCCTTTGCGACACACGGATATGAAACGGCAGGGTTTTCCTATGATGAAGGCACTTATGAATTCAGCGGCCCGGCGCTTAATCAGGAAAAGCTTGCGAGCGGAAAGGGAAAGATCATCTTTGACGATTCGGGATTGGGCGGGACCCTGAAGAACTGTCTCCTTACGGGGAAACTCTATGTGGTAAAAAAGGGTGACGGCATACGAACGATCGACAGCGATCCGTATGAGATCGAACTTACCAGAATGCCGACGCCCAATCTGCGGTGGCAGAATCCGAAACCCGATCTTGACTACAATTACTTTGGTACCATATATACGACCGATACGCCGGATGTAAAATACAATTACACGCATGATGACCCGACGCAGAATGAGGAAGGACATGATTCGGTCAGCTGGACCGGGTGGGGAGGCGATAATTATACCGGCGACAAGGATGTGAGATGCAGGGCGAGTACGATCTATTTCCGTACACAGGCAAAAGGATATGCTCTGGCATCCGAACTGCAGGTGATCGTTATCGTGAATCTGGTCAGAAAGGAATATCCCCGTGCGGTCTGTACCGCCGTGGGTACAGAGAGCATCCTTCTTCGAAATCTCGTGCCCGGGGAGACCTATCATATTTCGATGAATGAAGATGACCAGGATATTACGGAATTTACGGCCGAATCGGACACGAAAGTGATCTCGGGCGTAACCTCGCAGCAGGGATATATCTCGATCGTTAATAAAGGCGACGGCGAAAAGACGACCTATGACAGTCTGGCGCAGACATTCTGTTTTAAAAGAGCCGTAACGCCGAACCTTGCATGGAGTCATCCGAACCATCTCGGGATCGGTGGAAAGATTGCGACGACAGAGATTCATGAGTACTGCAAAGCGGACAATTATGATGAGGAAAAAGCGGATACTTATACCTGGACCGCCTGCACGGGGGAACTGACAGGTCTTGAAGCGGGGACTTACCATGTTCGTGTAAAGGCTTCCGAAGATAATTATGATGCGGTGATGGCATCTCCCGCACAGACGATCGTACTTCAGGATATCAATGTCTATCAGGTGAAACTGGACGAATCCGTAATCGGACATGATGTCGAGATCCTGTATGCCGAGCAGAACAAACCCATAGCGGAGCCGGCGATGAAAGGATACATGTCCGTGAAATGGTATCGGGATGCGGGAATGTCGGAAGAATGGGATTTTGCGGATCCCGTTACGGAAGATATGACGCTTTACATGACCGGAACTCCGATTCGGTATAACATCTATTACAGAAACCGGAACGGCAGTGACTCGATGATACAGGAAAGGGTATTCGATGACGGTGTGCCTCTTCTGGCCTGCACGCTTCCGCCCGAGCGGGAGGGGATGGAATTATTGGGATGGACCACTTCGAGGGCATACGGCGAGCGTCCCATGTATTCTGACAGAGAGATCGCCAATCTGACTGCCGAAAACAATAAGGGCATTACCCTGTATGCGATATGGACAGAGGCAGATTGGGGGAGCATCGATCCTTCGGATATTCAGACGCTTAAGGAAGAAGGAAAGCACAGTTACGATATTACGGATCATATCTGGTTCGGAAAGATCGAACCGGTTACATTCACCGGAGCATCCGTGAAGTTTACGGAGGAAGAGCTGCATGTCTATGACGGGAAAATGCTCCTTTCTCCGAAAACAGATTATACGGTTACTTACACGAATGCGAAAAACGCAGGTACGACCGCAATGCTTAAGGTGAAAGGAAAGGGCAATTACGCCGGATCTTCGGTCTCCCAAAGCTTTACGATCAATCCGCTTGATCTGGAAGATGCGGAGAACAATATCGTATTCACGGTTAAGGACATCCCGTATAAGAATGGGAAGGACATGAAGTCCAAACCGGTCATAAAGCACGGAAAGACGACTCTGAAAGAAAACACGGATTATACGCTGGATTACGGTGATGAACGGTTCGACAGTGTCGGTACGGTCAGCTTTATGGTCACAGGGAAAGGAAACTATACCGGGACGGTGTCGCTCAGCTATCGCATCTATGCTTCTGATCACAGTCTGTCCAAGGCTGTCATCACACTGGATCCCGCCTACGACCTTACTTATGCGGGTGCGCAGAACCTTCGCTGTCCGCCTGTTACCGGCGTCAAACTGAATAAATCGGCTTCGGAATTCCTTGTTAAAGACCGGGATTATAAGGTGACTTATAAGAATAATCAGAAAGCAGGAAATGCAGCCGTCGTCGTGGAAGGGATCGGCGAGTACTCGGGCACGGTTACAAAGACCTACAAAATAAAGGCAAGACCACTGACGGTCGGCGATATTACCATTACGAATAAGGAGAATATCTCTTATACGGGAAAAGCGCTGAAACCGCTGGAGAAGATCTATGTTCCGGCGATCGACGAGTATCTTTCGGCATCGGATTACACGGTGTCCTATTCGAATAACACCAATGCCGCGGCGAAAGATGCCGGAAAGGCACCGAAGATGACGCTCCGGTTTAAGGGAAATTATTCGGGCCAGGCCGTTTCCACGTTTACCATTTCGCCGATGGTCCTTGCTCAGGATGATTTGAAGATTACGATCCCGGCTGTCAAACTGAAGAAGGCATCCGCTGTTCCCGGTGTTTCAGCCCTGAAACCGGTGGTAAAACTCGGAAAGAAAACCCTGAAGTACAAAAAAGACTATACGCTGAGCAACATTACCTACAATTCGGGACTAAAGTGTTATGAGGCAGAGATCGTTCCGCAGGGGAACTACGGAGCATCTTCGACGATCAAGGGTAAGTTCAGGACCTATCTGAAACAGGTGAACTTAGGCGATCGGAATGTGTTTTATGTCTATATCGCGGGAGGTCCCGCGGCCGATATGACCTATGACGGGACGCCGAAGAAGCCGGTCGTACATGTCCGGGCCCTGACACCTGAGGGCGGAACAGATTTCGAGCTGATAGAGGGAATTGATTATACGGTTACTTATGCCAACAATACAAAGGCGGCTTTTTCGGACGCGAAAAAAGCGCCGTTTGCGACGGTCAAAGGAAAGGGGGCATACAAAGGAAAACGCACGGTCAAATTCACGATCTATGCGATTGATATTTCAAGTGTGCAGTCGACCCACAACATAGAGATCACCGTGCCTGATATGAAATATACCGGGCGGGCGCTGAAACCGAAAGCGGTCGTTAAGGTCGACGGAAAAACGCTGAAAGCCTCCGAGTACGGACTTGAATATGAGAATAATACGGACATGTCATCCTCGGCTCTCGTAAAAGTGACCGGGAAAGGGAATTATGAAGGGACAAAAAAAGCATGGTTCCGGATTTATGAAAAATCGATCGAAACGGCATATTTTGGAGCGATAGCGAATCAGGTTTATACAGGGAGTCAGATCAGACCAGGTGCGGATGATATCGTATATGATGAATTCCATACGCTGCTTCCGGATACATCTGCCAATGCGGTCAGGGTATATACGGATAAGAATAAGACGAAGGAACTGTATCAGAACAGAGACTTCCGCATATCCTACGGTCCGAACCTGAATACGGGAACCGGTACCGTGATCATCGAAGGCATCGGTGAATACGGAGGAAAAAAGACGCTGAAATTCAAGATTGTGCCGAAGAAGGAAACTTCGAACTAACAGCTAAGAAAGGAGTACGTAACATGAGCGACGAACACATCACGATCGATCCGGAAGAGAGGATCAGTTTCAACAACCAGGTGGATTATTGCGTGGGAACGGGACGGCTCGGCCTTGCACTTACGGAGGAATATCTGAAGGAACTGAAGTATGTTCAGGATATGATCGGATTCTCCCACATCCGGGGGCACGGGCTCTTCTCGGATGATGTGTCGATCTATCACGAATACGAAGAGGACGGCAAGACAAAGGTGGAATACAATTACACCTACATCGACCGGATATTCGACCGTTATCTGGAACTCGGGATCCGCCCTTATCTGGAACTCGGCTTTATGCCGGATAAGATGGCGAGCGGGACCCAGACCGTCTTTTACTGGAAGGCAAATACGACGCCTCCGAAAGATTACGACCTCTGGACGGATATGGTGGTCGCGCTTCTCGATCATCTGACCGGACGCTACGGGGATGAGGTTTATTCATGGCCCATCGAGGTCTGGAACGAGCCCAACCTTCCGGGCTTCTGGTATCAGGCGGATAAAGAAGAGTATTTCAAACTCTTTAAAAAGACCTTCCGGGCGATCAAGAAAAAGGATAAACGGTTCAAGGTCGGCGGCCCTGCGATCTGCGGCGTGAAGGATGAAGAATGGATCAGAGACTTTCTTGAGTTTTGTATTAAGGAAAAGATCCATCCCGACTGCATCACCAGACATCATTATACGATAGGTTTCCCGGAGCGCATCGGACACTGCGATTATTCAAAGCTTGAGGATTCCGAAATGCGTTTTGCGAACCTGCAGTCCACAAGGGATATCGTGGACTCCTTTAAGGAGTTTAAGGATCTGCCGATCCATCTTACGGAGTTTTCCACTTCCTATACCCCGAAGGGAGTGATCCATGACACGAATATCAATGCAGCATATCTTGCCCGCCAGCTGTCCCGCCTCGGGGATATGAATGAAGCCTATTCCTACTGGACCTTCGGGGATGTGTTCGAGGAACAGGGTGTGCCGAATTCCCTCTTCCACGGTGGCTTCGGCCTGGTGGCTGCCGGAAATATCCCGAAGCCGACCTTCTGGACATTCTATTTCTTCAAGCAGCTGAAACTGTTCGGCGGAGACTGCGTATACCGGGACGACAATACCGTGATCGTGAAGAACGGCGAAAACTATGCCGGGATCGTATGGAATATCGATGAAGAGAAGCAGGCGGCGGAGTTTACCTTCCCGCTTTCCGGCGACGGAGATTATACACTGATCACAAAGACGGTCGATGAAAAATGTTGCAATCCCTTGAAATTCTGGCATGATCTCGGGGAGCCCGCCTATCCGACGAAGGAAGAAACGGAGCTTATCCGGGATGCGGCCAATCCCTTCACGAGAAGTATGATCGTAAAGCCGGAAAAGGGCGGAGCGGACGTATCCTTAAAGATCAGAAGGAACGGTGTTGTCTATTTCACGCTGAAGGAGCGGACCTTCACGCCCGACCGCGGCTACGATTACGAGAAAGCAGTCTCTTTCCACTGAATCCGCGGATCATGAAATGAATTCAGCTTTAAGGTTTTGTTAAGGTTTTAAGGATTGTCCGGTAAGGTTCACCTGATATTATACTCTCAACGAAGCAAACAGCAGGATCGTTGATCCGGAAAGAGAGGAAATAAAAATGTGGACAAGAAAAGAATTAAAAGCAAGAGGACATGCGGCATTTCAGGCTAACTACTGGAAGAGCGTGCTGGTGGCACTCATCTTTGCCCTCGTGGCAGGAGGATTCGCAAGCGGATCCGGAGGCCGTTTCCCGGCAGCGGGAGGACCGCTCGCTTCACAGACATCTGTCGTGGATGAAGATGACCTTGATGAGGACGAGATCACTTCCGTGGCAGAACCCAAGGGATCCTTTGAGGAATTCAAGCAGGAATTCGAAAAGGACATGAAGGAAGTCAATGTCGTAGTTGTAGCGGCGGCAGTGACCGCAGCGATCATCATCTTCCTGATCGTCCTTGCCATCGTCTTTGCGATCAGCGCGGTGCTGCTGAATCCGGCCCAGGTGGGATGCCACAGTTTCTTCCTGAAGAACCTTGAGGAGCCCGCGAACCTTAACCAGCTTACCGTCGGATTTGAATCAAACTACAAAAACGTGGTAAAGGTAATGTTCTTCCGTGATCTTTATCTCTTCCTCTGGGGGCTCATCCCGCTTGCGGGCATCGTGATCTCCATCGTAAAGAGATACGAATACATGATGATCCCTTACCTTGTAGCCGAAAACCCGGATATCGACAGGGACGAGGCTTTCGCAAGAAGCAGGGAGATGATGAACGGACAGAAATGGAAGGCGTTTGTACTGGATCTTTCCTTTATCGGATGGCATCTCCTTTCCATCCTTACGCTGGGAATCCTTTCGACCTTCTACGTAAGACCTTATGTTCAGTCCACAAGAGCGGCACTTTATGATACAATAAAGGCATGAAACATACGATACTGATCGCCGATGATGAGCCGGAGATAAGAAATTTTCTCCGGCTCTATCTCGAAAATGAAGGATATCAGGTACTGGAAGCAGGCACCGGACCGGATGCTCTCCGCCTCATCGAGGAGGAGAGCGTCAGTCTTTGCCTGCTTGATGTGATGCTCCCGGGAATGGACGGATTTCATGTCCTCCGGAAGATCCGGGAGGAAAACAACCTCCCCGTCATCATCATTTCCGCAAGGGATGCCGACTCGGACAAGATCCTGGGGCTGAACCTGGGGGCGGATGATTATCTGACGAAACCCTTCAATCCTCTGGAAGCGGTGGCGAGAGTAAGCTCCAATATCCGGAGATTCTATAATCTGGGTGCGGGCACTAAGGAAAAAGAGACTCTGAAGGTCCGGGACCTCGAACTTGATCCCGACAGCTGTACCCTGAAGAAGGACGGAAGGACGATCGAGCTTACTTCGGTGGAATACCGGCTGATGGAGATGTTCATGTCCCATCCGGGGAAGGTATTCACGAAGCAGCAGATCTACGAATACGGCTGGGGCGAGGACTATATCATCGCGGACAACAATATCATGGTATGCATCAGCAAGCTCCGCGCGAAACTCGATGATGACCAGCAGGCTTATATCAGGACCCTGCGGGGACTTGGCTACCGGCTGGAGAAGTGATCCTTTCGATCCATGGAAGAAGAAAAGAAACTGAGGGACAGCCTCATCCGAAGATTCATATTCGTTCTTATCATCACCGGCATCGTCGGGCATATTTTCGTATTACTGTCGGACCGGTTCGCCATGCCTGCGATCGCCGGAGCCGTATTTCCGGAATATGAGACGACGGAAGCTTTCAGTGCGACCGCTATTGCCGCTTATGTTCTGATCCTTATCCTGAACAAGATCATATCCGGGGTAACAAGATGGATTCCGGGATTTACGGAGCTTCCGGGCGTCGCGTACCTTGGCAGGGTGCTGACAGAGAGGGAAAGAGCTTTTTTTGTATCGGGAAGCAGCCGGGCATTCGCGGAGCTTTCGGATATGAAAAAAGCGATCCTGATCCTGCTGATCCTTGCGATTCTGCTGGTTCTTTCGCTTCCCTATGTGACCGGCGCGGTCTATTTTTCCATGGTCACGATGAGGGATTTTCGGAGGATCGCCGAAAAGAGAAAAGCGCGCGCGATCGAGGAGGCAAAAAGGCAGAATCTTATGATCTCCGATATCGCCCACGACCTGCGGACACCCGTTACCACCATCACCGGGTATGCCAGAGCGCTTTGCGACGGTCTGGTAAAAGAAGAAGAGAAGCAGTCCTATCTGGAGGCGATCCTTAATAAATCCGCCGGAATGACGGATCTCATCCAGCTCCTTTTTGATTATACGAGACTTGACAGCAAGGGCTTTGAACTGAAAAAAGAAAAGACCGATCTTTGCGAACTGGTCCGGGAATGCGCCGCGTCACTCTATACGGACGCGGAGACGGCGGGGATGGAGATGGAGATTGAAATTCCGGAGAAGGAACTCTTTTTCGAGATCGACAGGCCCCAGTTTACCCGCGTGATCGCCAATCTCATCACAAACGCGGTCAGACATAATGAAGAAGGCTGCTCCATCGGCATATTTGTGGTCGAAGATATGCAAAAGACCATCGTTGCCGTGGCGGATGACGGGAAGAAGATCCCGGAGGATCTGGCACTCCGTATTTTCGAGCCCTTCTTTATGGGGGACGAATCCAGAAACAGCCGGGGAGGATCGGGCCTCGGCCTTTCGGTGGCGCTAAAGATCGCGGATATGCACGGATTCAGGCTCTTCCTTGAACAGGGAAGCCGTCTGAAGACTTATCCGGTACCGGAAAAGTATGCGAAAGCATTTTTGATAGAGATGAGAAACAGTAAAAAAGCGTAAGGAGGAAGAGCTTTATGAATGTCGCTTCATTTTTTAAGAATCTCGTCAAAAAATACAATTCGGTGAGTCTGATCCTGCGGATCCTTTGCGGGCTGATCATCGGCGCCGTTCTCGGCCTTCTCGTACCTGGAGCGGCCTGGCTCGGTCTGTTCGGAGACCTTTTTGTCGGTGCCCTGAAGGCCATCGCTCCGGTACTGGTATTTGTGCTGGTGATCAGTGCCCTCGCGAAGGGCGGAAACAAGCTGGACAGCCGCTTCGGTACCGTGATCTGGCTCTATGTGATAAGCACGCTGATGGCATCGGTGGTGGCGGTGGCGGGGAGCTTCCTGTTTCCGCAGACGCTGAAACTGACGGTGGCCGCCGAGGCGGACGTGATCCCCACCGGCATCGGAGAAGTGCTCAGAAATC
The DNA here is from genome assembly GCA_024692955.1 of Lachnospiraceae bacterium. GTDB lineage: Bacteria > Bacillota > Clostridia > Lachnospirales > Lachnospiraceae > JAILLW01. Next base: position 28,209 of record JAILLW010000017.1, read on the forward strand.
TGCTTCTGAATATGGTGGCGAATCCTCTGGGCTCCATTGTGGAAGGTAAATACATCGGTATCCTCTTCTGGGCGGCGGTACTGGGACTTGCCCTCAAAGGGATCGCCTCCGATACGACGAAAGACGGGCTTTTGCATATCGCGGAGGGCGTATCCCTTGTGGTCCGCTGGATCATCAATCTCGCTCCCTTCGGGATCATGGGACTGGTATTCACGAATGTGAGCACGAACGGCCTTTCGATCTTTACGGATTACGGAAAGCTCCTGCTGCTCCTTGTAGGCTGTATGCTGGCGGTGGCGCTCATCGTGGATCCGCTGATCGCCTTCCTTACGCTCAGGAAGAATCCTTATCCGCTGGTACTGCGCTGCCTCCGCGAATCCGGACTTACCGCCTTCTTTACGAGAAGCTCCGCCGCGAATATTCCCGTCAATATGGAACTTTGCGAGAAACTCGGACTCGACAGGGATATGTACTCGGTGTCCATCCCGCTCGGAGCCACGATCAATATGGACGGTGCGGCGATCACCATAGCGGTTATGACTCTTGCCGCGGCAAATACGGTGGGAGTTTCCGTCGACCTTCCTTCCGCCCTGATCTTATCATTTATCGCGACGCTGGGTGCCTGCGGAGCGTCTGGTGTGGCCGGAGGATCGCTGCTTCTCATTCCCATGGCCTGCTCCCTCTTCGGGATCCCGCAGGATATCGCGATGCAGGTGGTGGCTGTCGGATTTATCATCGGAGTTGTTCAGGATTCCGTGGAGACCGCCCTCAATTCCTCGGGTGATGTTATGTTCGCCGCTGTGGCGGAGTTCAAGCAGTGGATCAAAGAAGGAAAAGAACTTCCCGATCTTAAGAAGCTGAAATAGAACGGGAGAGAACATGAAAAGCCACCGCGCTTGCCGCGGCGACATTCAGGGAATCCACTCCGTTCGCCATCGGGATGCGGACGACATAGTCGCTTTCAAGAATTGTTTTTTCACTTAAGCCGGAACCCTCGCTGCCTAAAATGACGGCGAGGGTCCTTTCTTTCGAAAGAACCGGATCGTCAATGGAAACGGACCGGTCGGAAAGGGCCATGGCGGCTGTCCTGAAACCCGCCTCATGAAGCGCTCCGACCGGATCTTTTCCCCGGAAGACGGTCCAGGGGATCTGAAACACACTCCCCATACTGACTCTTACGGAACGGCGGTAAAGAGGATCCGCCGAGGCACTGTCAAGCAGAACGGCCTCCATGGAAAGCGCGGCCGCAGACCGGAAGATGGCGCCCACGTTCGTCGGATTCGTCACTCCCTCGAGCACCGCCACACGGCGCTTTCCGGACAGGATCTCCTTCGGATCGGGAAGCGGCTTCCTTCGCATCGCGCAGAGCATTCCGCGGGTGAGAGAGTAGCCGGTGAGCTCCTTAAGTACGGGAAGAGGAGCCGTATGAACCGGGATTGAAAACTCCGGACGGGAAAACTCCCGGAGAACATTTGCCGCCGTTTCCCGATAATCATCCGAACCCGCCGCCGTTTCGGTATCTGAAGCACCGTTCTCCGGATGAACGGAGTAAAACCCCGCAATCCGTTCATTCTCGGTCCGGTCGAAGACCCGGTCGGCCTTTTGAAGACCGCCGGAGAGTTCCGCCCGGGAAAGACCGCCGGGATGCTCCGCACACAAAGACTCCATATGCGAAGGATCCTCCGCATTGGAAGGCAACAGCGCCTCCGCATCCGGGAGAAAACGCTCTTCCATAAGGACCGATACCGGTTCATAGCCTGCCCGGAGCGCCCGGAGAATCACATTCGGGCTTTCCGCGATAAAGAGCCCCGCCTCCGGCTCGTAATAATGACTGAGCTGGGGCTCGTTAAGATCCGTGTAAAGTGAAAGTCCCGGTGCCTTAAGGCTCCCGATCGGCTGAATGTGAATGCTCATGGTTCCTCAGGGATCCTTTCTGCCCGATCGCTTCCGCCGGTTGCCCGGTTAAGAGCGCTAATTCCGGTGAGAGTCTTTCCCCGGTAGATGAAAGTCAGCTGATCGGGCGAAAGATTCGTACGGTAGATATTTCCCCGGAAGGTCAGCCCGGAGGTGTATTTTTTTCCCATCTCACTGACTATGAGAGGCCCTCCTGTCCCTTCGGGGAGAGTGCTTTCGATGACATTTCCCTGAAAAGTGATCCCGTTTGCGCGGCTGATCACGATCTCCGCGTATCTGTCTCCGGGATCCTCCGGGTTTTCCGGATCCTCCGGGTTCTCCGCATCCTTATGATTGTTCCGAAGCACATTGTCGAGGATCTTTGTGCTCTTTACGAGGCCGGCGCGTTTTGCGTCATAACCGCCGACCCAGATCCCGCCGTGCCCGTTGTCATAAAGAAGATTCCCGGATACCGTGATCTTTTTCACCGGAAAGGCATCTTTCCGGATCTCCGCCCCGATCTCGATGCCGTAGTCGCAGTCGTGAACCGTATTGTCCGTGACCTTTACGGAACGGGCGCCGTCCACGTAGATTCCCGCGCAGGAAGCGTATTCGCAGTGACAGTTATAGACCGTATTTCCGGAAGCGATGCAGGACCTTGGCTGATCGAGCTTACCGTTCCTGCAGTAACCGGTATTTCCGTTGAAATCGATCCCGATATTGGTATTGTCATGCACCTGATTCCCGATGATGCGGACGCCGGACACATTGCCCGCGACGGAAACGGACTCACTCCAGTTCGTTACGTTGTCGCAGATCTCATTATCGAGGATCCGGATATTCCGGATGGCTTTTTCCCCGGTCTTTCCCTCTCCGAGACAGAGGATCGCGTTAGCTTCGCCGGCGTTTTCTTCGTCATCTTCCGGGCTTACAAGGTACCGGTCGGCTGTTTTGATCCCGTGGATCCGGCAGTTCCTGATCGTGATGTTTGCGGATCTTTGGGGGATGTGGATCCCGCAGGCATACTTCGCGCTGATGTTTCCGATATCCAGATTTTCGATGAGGATATTCGACCGGCCGTTAAGATCCAGCAGGGTAACGCTTTCTTCATCCTTCGAAGAAGTAAGAACTGACGCGCATGTCAGATTCCACTCCGCTTCATCCGTCTTTTCCGCATCGTCACCGCGAAGGACAATGGGATCCGTACGCTCACCGCTTCGGGGAAATGTGAGCGTCTCGTCATAGGTGCCGGCGTGGATCAGGATCAGAGAGCCTGCGGGCGCAAGCTCCAGAGCATGCGATATCGTGCGGAAGGGCTGCTCTGCCGAGCCGTCATTTCCGTCATTCCCTTCGGGGGATACATGATATTCCTTCGCCTCATTGTTTTCCCACTGCGCATACAGTACGATCTTCCGGTCTTTTTCCGTAATGCTTCCTTCGGGGAACACGGCTTCTCCGGGATAATCGTATCCGTTCGCTCCGGCTGTTTCGGTAAGGCTCCAGCCGCCGAAGGTGTGTCCCTTCATGGTAAAGGTGCAGGGAGGAAGCGCAAGCTCCCGGGAACTCTTTCCCCGGAGTTTTTTCGTTTTCCCTTTTCCGCCGTTCGGCTTAAGAAGGATCGTGTACCTGTTCTCAATCCATTTCGCATACAGGATACGGTTCCCTTTGCTTCCCTTCTTTATGGTGCCCGCCTTCTTTTTGAACTTACTGTCTTTATACCAGCCGCCGAAGGTATATCCTGCCCGGGAAGGCTTTTTCAGTTTTACGGTATCCTTTGAGGTATAGGTGGCCGGATTGTCCGGAGAATTGCATACGGAATCCCAGGCCCCGTCCTCAGGGCCGTTGAGAACATACTCAATCCGGTATGTCGAAAGACCGTCCGGAGCGGCTTCTTCCGGAGCGGCTTCCTCCGGAGCGGCCAAAGCCGGCCCGTCCTCCGTGATCTCCTGCGCCGAAGCGCGAAGACAGAGGGCAAGCAGCAGGAGTATGGCCGCAAAAGCCAAAACGGTCAGCAGTTTTTTTCTGTGAAGTTTATTTTCGCTCATCACATAAACGCGGCTCATTCGCATCCCTTTAAAAGATCGTCATTTGCGGGAAAAGGCATGGACCGGTGCCCACGCCTTTTTCGCCTGAATTCAGTGAGCGCTTGTCCGGGCTCACACCGGATTCCGGATATCAGTGTTTCGAAGCTTCCAGCAGCTTGTCCTTCAGCTGCGTTTCGATCTGAGCGAGCTCGATCTGGGCTTCCTTGCGCTTCTCCTTGCCTTCGGTCTGGATCCGCAGAACCTCGTCGAGTGTCGTGATCAGAGCTTCGTTGGTGTGCTTTAAGGTTTCCATATCCACGATCCCCCGTTCCGATTCCTTTGCCGCCTCGATGGTCGCGGTCTTTAAGGCATCCGCGTTCTGACGGAGCAGCCTGTTCGTCATATCGTTTACTTCGCGCTCGGCCCGTGCCGCCTGGGAAGCATGCTCCACGCCGATGGCGATCACCATCTGATTCTTCCAGAGAGGGATCGTATTTACGATGGTGGACTGGATCTTCTCCGCCATCACGGTATCCGAGCTCTGTACCATGCGGATCTGGGGACCGGTCTGCATCGCGATGGTCCTCGTCAGTTCCAGATCGTAGATCTTCTTTTCGAAGCGGTCGCATTTGTTCGCGAAGTCCTTGGCTTTTTCGGCATCTTCGGGAAGCCCGGAGGATTCCGCTTTCTTCTGCAGCTCAACGAGGGTCGTGCTCCGCTCGAGCTCCAGCTTTTTCTTGCCGGCGAGGATATACATCGTGAGTTCCTTGAAATAGGAAAGGTTCAGTTCGTACATCTTGTCGAGGACTTCCACGTCCTTCATCAGAGTGATCTGATGCCGCTCGAGCTCCTTGCTGATGGTCTGCACGTTGGTCTCAACACTGCTGTACTTCGCCTTCATGGATTCCACCTTGTTGGAACCCTTCTTGAAGAGAGCCTTGATCCCTTTTTCGTCTTCCGAGATCTCGAAGCTTCGAAGCTGGGTGACAAGACCCGTGATCATTTCGCCGACCTCGCCCATATCCTTGGTCTTTACGTTGTCGATCGCGCGCTCCGAGAAGTCGGCCAGTTTCTTCTGGGTGCCGACACCGTAATTCATGATACCCGCCGTATTGGCGATATCGATCTGCGTGCTGAACTGCTCAACCTGCTTTAATTCTTCCGGTGAAAGCTGGGCTTCCATCGCGGTCACGGCATCGGATCTTTCCGTGAGTTTCGTCAGTTCCTGCTGGGCGCCGGAAGCGACGGGGGTGTCCGTCCCGAAATTCAGTACGGGAGCGGCGGGAGTTTCGTCAAATACCAGTTCCTGTTCCATGTTACCCTCCTATTTTTTCGCTATACTGTCTTCCATCAGACCGTCCTGCGCCATCATGGTCTTCATGACGGAGATGTCGGAAGAGATATCCCAGGCCATATCCTGGAAAAGACTGTTCAAAAGCTTTTCGAACGCTTCGTTGATCGTGTCCATCGCGGAATCGATCTCAAGCTTGGTCTTCGTAATATTATCGCCCACACCCGGCTGTTTGTCGAGTTCGATGTAGGCGGTCAGGAGCTTCTTCGTAGTGGGAAGATAATAGTTCATCAACTTATAAAGCTCGTCCGCGGAGGAAGGCTCCTTTTTCACCTGATCGAAGATCCGGTTCATGATGTTCTCGAGGCGGTAGAGCTTGTTGGACATTTCCTCCGTATCGGGAATGATGTCATTCACCTGCCGGACGAAGATGATGTATTCGTTTCCCTCCTTCAGGATCGAGCGGACTTCCGGGGAAAGAGAGGAAGAATCCTGATCTCCGGAACCGTTGACGGCCCTGTTCGCCGCTTCTCTCCGCTGATCCCGCATCTGCCTTGCCTCCTGATCCTCGATGGCGCCCATGTACATCTGATAGGAACGGTCCGTGATCATGCAGATCTTCTCATCACGGTCGAGGCGCGCTCTGGGAAGGAAGCCCCGTTTGATCATCTGCTTGATGTCTTTTAATACTTCCCGGTCCGTCCGGAATACGACACCGGCCAGATCCGAGATATTGAAATATTCGGAATTTCCGAGAATATTGCCGTACTGATAATAACGCTGGGCGAGGTTGTTCGTGCGGTTGCCCCGCAGGAATCCGAAGACGCTTCCGGCCGTCGCGACGGCGCCGAAGATCGCTCCGGCGATCGTGCCGGCCGCGAGCATGGAGATGCAGACCGCTCCGAAGATGATGGAAGAGAGTCCGAAGCCCACCATCTGAAGCACACCTGCGGATTTGCTGATATTCCTCTGAAGGAAATAATGGCGGACACCGTTGGTGCGGGGAGTGCGGCCTCCGGGGGCTCCGGGCTGTCCGGCCCGTCCTCCGGATCCCGCGGGTGCTTCCGGGGTCAGTCCCGAGGTGTAGGCTCTGTTCCGGACCGTATCCGGGCGCGCGGTAACCACACGTCCGGGCCTTCGCCCGGCGGGATTGGCCGGCGGTATATTAACGGTAATGTTTCTGACGGCTCTTGAGATATCGGAAGCCAGATTGCTGTAATTTCCGCCGTCAACTGCGGAAGTTACGCTTTTGAGAATGTCGCTTCCGACATCCAGCAGGTCCTGTAGATCTTTATTCAAAGGAGCCTCCGGGTAGTTTTTGATGGCAGGGTAACCCTGACATCCTTATATTGTAACGCAAAACGACGGAAAAAACAAAGGGAAAAGTAGGTTGGCGATTCGGCCTCCGAGGGGTATAATACCTGTGTATGATTTTTTACCGAGAATTCGGAGAACAGGGGGTAGCATTTATGAACAAAAAAAGAACTGTTAACCGTGTATTGTCGCTGATCCTTTCGCTGGTACTTCTCGTTACGGGCAGCGCATTCTCCACCGCTGCATGGGCGGGAGAGTTTCCGGATAACTATCCGGACGATCTCCGGGAGATCTATGACATTCCTGCGGATCTTTCCGGAAAGACCGTGATCCTTCATTCCAATGATGTCCACGGCGCCATCGGCCAGTATGCCTACATCGCTTCCGTAAAGGAAAACCTGAAAAAGCGCGGGGCGGAAGTGATCCTCGCGGATGCCGGCGACTTCAGCCAGGGTACACCCTATGTAAGTGTTTCGAAAGGCAAAAATGCGGTCATCGCCATGAATACGACGGGGTATGATGTAGCGACCCTCGGGAATCATGAGTTTGACTACGGTTATCCGCAGCTGGTATCGAACCTTTGCGCCGCGAATTTCAAGGTGCTTTGCGCCGATATCCTGGATCCCGAAGGAAAGCCCATTACGGATCCGAGCTGCATGTTTACGACGAAAGCCGGACTGAAGATCGGTTTCTTCGGTATGTCAACGCCCGAAACCCTGACCAAGGTAAATCCCGCTCTTGTAAAGGGGCTTAAATTCCTGTCCGGAAAAGAACTCTATTCCTGCGCGCAGGCTCAGGTCGACGCGCTGAAAGCGGACGGTGCGGATCTTGTTATCTGCCTTTCCCATCTCGGAGTCGATTATGAGACCGAGATCGGCGGAAACCGCAGCGTAGACCTTGTCGACCATACGAACGGGATCGATTTCCTGATCGACGGCCATTCCCACGCGATGATGACGGACGGAAACGTTAAGAATCCGGTTCAGTCCACGGGAACCAAGGTTCCGACCATCGGCGTGATCATGATTGACAACGCGACGAAGAGCATCGAGGATCATTTCCTCATCAGCATGCAGGGTCTTCAGAAAGAAGTGATCACCAAGGCGATCACGGATAAACTCATCCAGGAAGTAAACAAAGAGTATAATGTGGTATTCGCTCAGAGCAAAGTAGCCTTAAACGGTGACAAGGATCCCGGCAACCGTACCGAAGAGACGAACCTCGGAAACCTTGTTACGGATGCAACGGTCTACAGCGTTACGAAGGAGAGCGGCGCGCTGAAGGTAGATGCGGATCATGTGGTCGCGATCCAGAACGGCGGCGGACTCCGGGCATGGGTAAAGCCGGGAAGCGTTACGATGAACACGATCAAAACGGTGCTTCCTTTCGGAAATTCGATCTCCGTAGTTTATGTAACGGGCGCGGAACTTCTTGAGGCACTCGAAGCCTCCACATTCAGTCTGCCGGAAGCCCTCGGCGGATATCCGCAGACGGCAGGGATCCGCTTCACCGTCGATACGAGAAAGCCCTTCGCGAAGGGTGCCCTTTATCCCGATTCGACATACTACAAACCGGCTTCCATCAACCGTGTGACCATCGAGAGCGTAAACGGAAAGCCTTTCTCAATGACGGATACCTATGCGGTCATCACGAACGATTTCTGCGCGGACGGCGGAGATACCTACTATGTATTCTCCAATGCGGCGGATCGCTTTGATACGGGGATCATTCTTGACGAAGCGGTCGTGGATTATGTGAAGAAAGAACTGAACGGCGTGATCGATGACAGATATGCGGCACCGCGCGGCGATGTGACCATCATCAAGTAGGAGGCAGATATGGAAAGCGTTGTTAAGTTTTTAAAAGAGGCGGGAACCTATTATCTGGCGACGGATGAAGGGGGACAGCCCAGAGTAAGGCCCTTCGGGACGGTAAATGTGTTCGAGGGAAAGGTTTATATCCAGACGGGGAAATCCAAGAACGTATCGAAGCAGATCCACGCGAATCCCAAAGTGGAGATCTGCGCCTTCAAAGACGGCGAATGGATCCGTGTGGCGGGAGAACTCATAGAGGATCCCCGGAGGGAGGCCAAGGTTTCCATGCTCGAAGCTTATCCTTCGCTGCAGGGAATGTATTCCGCGGATGATGACAATACGGAGGTATTCTATTTCAAAGACGCGGAAGCGACCTTCAGTTCCTTTACCGAGCCGCCCAGGACCGTCCGTTTCTGACGAAAAGGGGCAGAGCGAATGTGTGAGGAATGCGCCTACTATCTTTATGACGAAGAGTATGAAGAATACGTCTGTGACGCGGATATGGACGAGGACGATTACGGAGCCCTGATGCGAGCGGGGTTCCGGTCCTGTCCGTATTTCAGAAACGGGGACGAGTATCTCGTTGTCCGTCATCAGCTCTGAAAAACGAGGTTTGATCCATGAAGAAAGAATTCACATTTCCGTCCGCTGACAAAAAGACCACGATCCACGTGACCGAATGGATCCCGGAAGGGAAAGTCCGGGGCGTGATTCAGATCGTTCACGGAATGTGCGAGCACATCGAACGTTATGACGATTTCGCCGGTTATCTTACGGAGCATGGCTTCTACGTAACGGGAAACGATCATCTCGGACACGGACGGTCCGTGACCGGAACGGAGAAGCTCGGATATTTTGAGGACGGAATGCAGAGCGGGGCACTCATTAAGGATATGCGTCAGCTCCATCTGATGACGGCGGAGCGTTTCCCCGGAATTTCCTATTTCATCCTCGGCCACAGCATGGGTTCTTTCCTCACACGCCGCTATATCGCGAAATACGGCGAAGAACTGGCAGGCGCCCTGATCCTCGGTACGGGCTATACGCCCTATCCGATGCTTGCCTTCGGGATGCGCCTTTGCAGGATCACGGCGGCTTCCAAAGGCGAAACCGCAAGGAGCAAAGCGGTAAACAGCCTTGCGTTCGGAAGCTACAACAAAGCCTTTCGCCCGGCAAAGAGCGATTATGAATGGCTGTCGAAAGAAGAAGACGTTGTGGAACGTTATCTTTCGGATCCTTACTGCGCCTACCGTTTTACCGTGAACGGATTCTACGGGCTCTTTCGGAACATCTGGTTCGCGCAGAAAGAAACGGGATCGATCCCGGAGGATCTTCCCGTGTACATCCTTTCGGGGAGCGAAGACCCCGTGGGAGGCAACGGAAAAGGCGTCATAAAGGTGTTTCGGGACATGGAAAAAGCCGGCATCCGGGACCTTGGCATCAAGCTTTATCCCGGCGACCGGCATGAAATTCTGAACGAAACGAACCGCTCCGAAGTATATGAAGATATCAGGAGCTGGCTTGAGGGGAGACTTCCCTCGAGGTGATCATAAGGAAGGCACTCATGCCGCCGCGACGGCCTTTGGATGCGCGGTGTGAGTGCAGAGCTTCCCGATTGCAGGCGGTACAAAGATCCGGAAGGCTGATCCTTTCGGGCAGGATCCCGCAGTTTTCCATATTGATCCGGTTTGCTTCCGTAAGATCGAGGAAGTATTTGCCGGGTCTTTCTTTTTCGGGAAGCAGGATGCTTTCCAGCTCTTTGGGGCTGTAGGCCTCTCGAAAAGGCCCGGCCACATCTTCTCCGACTTCATAACAGCGACCTTCGATGGAGGGGCCGATACAGGCGAAAAAATCCTCCGGATCCGTACCGAATTCCTTTTTCATAAGCTCAACCGTATTTTTGCAGATGTTTCCGACGGTACCCCGCCAGCCGGAATGGGAAAGCCCTATGGCGCGCCGCGAAGGATCGACGAAGTATAAAGGGACACAGTCCGCGAAGGAAGTGACGAGACAGACGCCCGCCTCATCGGTGACGAGTCCGTCCGTATCATGGAAATTCCGCTCCCTGAGGATCCCCATCCCGAGATGCCCGCTTCCGACACGGAGCACATTCGTTGTATGGGTCTGATGGGAAAAGACCATGGACCCGGGCGGTATTCCGATGGCATCCCCGAAGATCCGGTAGTTTTCAAGAACGTTTTCCGGCTCGTCCCCGACGGTAAAACTCAGGTTCATCGGCCCGTAAGGCGCGGGACTGATACCGCCTTCCTTCATTGAAAAAGCATTGCGGAAGCCGGGAAGGGCATTCAGTGACAGGTATTCCAGATACGGAACGCCGTTGTTTTCTTTCAACTCCGTCGTGTTTGCGCCGGATCTCTTTTTAAGTCTCATAACATTTTCATTATAACACGGATTTAAAATCCATTGTGCGAATACGGAAAAATGTGATAGAATCGAAATATCGATATTGTATTCGAACAGTCCGTTCCGACTGTGCGCTGAAGAAAGGCTTTGAACATATGGCTGACAGAAAAGAAGAAAAGTTTAGAAAGATCAGAAAAAACCACACCGGGCTCTCGATCGTTTTTCTGATCCTTTTCGCGATCATCGCGCATATCCTCCTGCTTCTGCTTACGGTAGCATTCTTTCTCCATATCATCGATTCCAAGCTGGAGGGAGAGTATCAGACCGTCCGCTATATGGCGAGACTCTACGAGAGCATCGTGGTGAACAATTCGGATGAAGATTCGAAAGCATCCGCCTACCGCCTCCTCGATGAAGAAGGCGGAGATTACTTTATCACGGACAGGACCGGCGCCATCCTCCATTCGCGCGGTGAGAACACCTGCAAGATGGATATGGGAACGATGGAGTTCCCGGGAGTGAGCAAAGATCTCATTATCTATCCGGACAGCAAAAACGGCTTCCTGATGCCGGACGGAGAGGGCGGCCTTACCCTTGAAATTCCGGATCTGAAGATATGGCTGGGTCTGGCCGGAAGAGATTTCGTGAGGATCATGGGGGAGGACTGGCAGAGGATCTTCGGCGTACGGAATGAGGAGACCCTTGAAGAACTCGCGGCGGAAAAAGCGAATATGGATCTCCCGTTCTGGGTCGGAACCGAGATGCTGGAGGGAAATTCGCGCCTGATCTCAAAGGCGGTTCTTCATATCAATTCCAGGGATCTGCTCCTGCTTCTTGTATTTTTCTTCTCGGTGGGACTCGTGATCTTTGTGATCACCGTGGTGATGATCGTGACCATGATCAGCGGAGTCGTACGCCGTCATAAGTTGACTTCGATCTTCCTTACGGATGACGTGACCGGAAGCCATAACTGGATGTGGTTCCTGATCCGCGGCGGGATCCTCATGAAGAGATTCCGGAATTCGGGGAAAAGCTTCGCGGTCATCGATCTTGTTATGGTGAACTACCGGAACTTCTGCGTCTGCCATTCCATCGCTGAAGGAGAGGCACTGCTCCGCGAGGTGGACAGGCTGACCAATGAAAATCTGGGCCGCAAAGAACTCTGCGCCCATTACGCTTCCGCGAATTTCGTCATGCTGCTTGAGTTCAGGAGCGAGGAGATCCTGAACCGGCGCCTTGAGGAACTGACGGGAATCCTTGACGGGATCGACCTTTCTCACAGGTTGAACTTCCATATCGGCGTGGATATCATACGGCCCCAGAACCGCAGAAACAGAAAGAACGGTCCCGTGGATCTGGAGCTGAGCTACAACAACGCCTGCGCGGCGAGAGCGACCCTTGCGGGCAGAGACGATTCCGGGATCGCATATTTCAACGAGAGCCTTGTGGAGGAACAGCGCTGGCGGGATATCGTACAGGAGCATCAGCAGCAGGCTCTGGATAATGAGGAGTTTCAGGTTTATTATCAGCCGAAGTATGATCCGAGGACGGAACGCCTGAAAGGGGCGGAGGCCCTGATCCGCTGGGTAAGCCCGGAATTCGGCTTTATCTCACCCGGAAAATTCATCCCGATCTTTGAAAAGAACGGTTTTATCACGCATATCGACCATTATATGATCGCCCATGTGGCCCGGGATCAGAGGCGCTGGCTGGATGCCGGCTTTCGGTGCGTTCCGGTCTCCGTGAACGTGTCGAGGGCACACTTTATCGAGAGCGATCTGGCCGAACAGGTCCGGGATATGGTGGATGCCGCGGGAACGCCTCATGAGTATATCGAGATCGAACTGACGGAGAGCGCGTTCTTTGACGACAAGGCTGCCATGATCTCCACTATCGGAAAACTGAAAAGCTACGGCTTCGAGGTTTCCATGGACGATTTCGGAGCAGGCTATTCCTCACTGAACTCGCTGAAGGATATGCCGCTGGATGTCCTGAAACTGGACGCGGAATTCTTCCGGAGCGAAAACAGCGGCGACGAGCGGGCGAAGATCGTGGTTTCCGAGGCGGTACGCCTTGCGAAGCAGCTGAATATGCGGACCGTGGCGGAGGGTGTCGAAGCCAGGGATCAGGTGGATTTCCTCGCGGAACAGGGCTGCGATATGATCCAGGGATTCATCTTCGATAAGCCCATGCCGGGGAATGAATTTGTAATGAGAATGCAAAGCGATAATAAAAAGGAGGTAGAAGATGCTGATCAGCGAACGAGTATTTCAGATCCTGAAGGAACAGGGGATGTCCCAGAAGACGTTCAGTCAGAAAACGGGGATCCCGCAGAGCACAATCAGTGACTGGAAAGGCAAAAAGGTAAATCCGGCAGCAGACAAGATCATGATCATCTGCTCGGTGCTGGGGATCGACCCCTATGACCTGCTTTCCGGAACGGAGGGGGACAGCTATGAAAAACCCTCATATATCACGGTCGGAAAGAACACGGCGGAGTATCTGCTGGTAGATAAATACCGGAAGATGTCGAAATCCCAGAAGGACCGTCTTCTCGGCTATCTTGACGCGGTTGCGGAAAAGATCAGGTAGCCGCCATGATACGGACGGACAAAAGAAAAGCTGCTGCGCTCCCGGTCCTTATCATTGCGCTTTTGCTGATGACGGTCCCTGCGGGCTGCAAAAAGGGCGAAGGATCCCTGCTTCCGGAGAAGAAAGAAGCGACGGTTGATACGGCCGGAGATTCGGCGGATGCCGGGAAGGATGCTTCCGGAAACGAAACGACAGATCCCGGGGCGGATGCCGGAAACGAAACGACGGATGCCGGAAAGGATACTTCCGGAAACGAAACGGCAGATCCCGGGGAGAAAGCTTCCGGAAACGAAACAGCAGATTCCGGGACGGATGCAGGGGAGGATGCGGTCCCTTCCTTTAAGATCAGCCCTCAGGGCGGATATTCCGTAACCTTCGCGGGCTTTGATGAGGACGGGAAGTATCTTTCGGATTTTTCCGCCTATGTGGACGTGAAGGTTTCGGAGGAGCCGGATCCGGATCATCCCGGGTACAAGATCGTAAGCGGGGTCTTCAAAATGGATCTTACCGCGAATCCGGGACCGGTTTACTGGAACTGGGTAAGTGCCTTTGACAGGGAGACGGGGATCAGCTTCGAATGCGCGGCGGACAAAAATTCCTACTCCGCGGATCCGGCCCTTGCCTATGACGGCCTCGGAGTTCTGGAGCTTTCATCGGAAGGAAAAACGGCAGACATCCGGATGAAGATCGATACGGACAATCTGTATCCCGAGGTTACGGATACAGTCAGTGTCTTCTGCCCGGAGGACTATGACGGGACGGTCTTTCAGATCGGCTACATCTCCGGAGAAGAACTTGATGCCTACGGAAAACTGAACCCCGCGGAAGAGACCGTCACCATCGGTCAGCTTCCGAACAGCGGGGAAGAAATGCTGTATTTTAGTGCAAAGGATAAATAACATACGTTATGGATATTCAGAAAATCATCGAAAGCCCGATCTTCCGGCGAACTGTTTCAAGCGTCCTTGTAGTCCTTATCGTCTTCATCTTCTGGAGGATCGCTTCTGCCGCCTATAAGCGGTTCATCGCGAAAAAGCTGGATATCGGGTCGCTTGGAGGGAATGCGGCATCCGTCGCCTACAGCGTGATCGGGATCGTGAAGTTCATCGTGATCCTGGTGGTCGTGCTCCTTCTTCTTCAGATCAACGGCGTGAACGTGACCTCACTCTTTGCCGGACTGGGGATCGCCTCCGCCATTGTCGGCCTTGCCCTGCAGGATTATCTGAAGGATGTCATCATGGGCTTCCATATCCTGACGGACAATTATTTCCGGATCGGAGATATCGTAAAATACGGAAACGAGGAAGGTGAGGTGGTGGCTTTCTCCCTGAGGACCACCAAGATCCGGAGCCTTAAGACGCTCGATATGATCACGATCAGCAACCGGAACATTTCCGAGATCTCCAGATCCTCGGATCTGGTAGTCGTGGATCTGCCCCTTTCCTATGAGGATGATTACGAAAAGGCGGACGAAGTCCTGACAAAATGCTGTGAGAGAATCGACACTCTGGAACACGCGAGGAAGTGCGTATATAAAGGGACTTCGGATTTCGGTTCCTCGGCGGTCATCTACAAGATCCTCTTTTACTGTCCTCCGAAGTTCCGCGGAGATACGAGGAGAGCGGCTTTAAGGATCCTGCAGGAGGAGGTCAAAAAGGCGGGACTTACAATCCCTTATGAACAGGTGGATGTGCATACGAAAGACTAAAATAGTTCTTGAAAACGGCAACACTTCGTGTTATAAATGTATCGTGGTTTTGAAAAGGGCCGCGTAAGGGCTATTAGCTCAGCTGGGAGAGCGCCAGGTTCGCAATCTGGAGGTCAGGGGTTCGATCCCCCTATGGTCCATAGAAGAAACCCCCGATACCGGATGAGGATTCCGGCAGCGGGGGCTTTTCTTTATGTTCCAAAAACCCGGATACGGTCCGTTTCATGGAATAAACATTTACATTCGGACTGTTCCATAGTATAGTGAGAAATACTCACTACAACACATCATTTTATATGAAAAGGAGAGTGACAAATGAAAAAACTGTTTGGAAAAGCAAACATATCCTTTATGGTAGCGCTCCAGATGCTGGTGCTTCCGGCCGTGATCTGTCTGATCGTTTCCATCGTTATGCTCGGAAGGGAAATGAACAGCACGTACAGTGACGCCGAAAAGGTGTACTATGACACGCTTTATCAGATCAACAACAAGCTGGTAAACGCGGATCGTGACTTCTATCAGGCAATGAACGCCGCCCAGCAGTATCTGAGCATTACCCAGTCCGACGGAAGTCTTCCCGAAGATGTAATGCAGATGCTGTATGCGGCGAGGGTGGCTTCCTATGATGAGAACATCGCCCAAACGCTCGAGAGGGTTGACGGGGCGGATGAGATCGCCAAAACCAATGAGTATCTCTATACCGGGATCGTCGTCGACGGAAAGAACTTTAAAAACTATCGCGAAGAATTCGCGGCCAATTACGAAGCCTGGAAGAATGTATTCGATTTCACGACCCAGGAGGGTGATATCACCGCTTTTAACGAAGATTTTGAGACAACGCGCGATTCCATCTCGGGTATGACGGATATCGTCGAGCAGTGGGCCGAGGAAGAAGAAGCAGACTTAAGAGCAGAGATAAAGAGCAAGATCGTGACGCTCAGTATCATCTTTGCCGTTGTGATCGCGCTGATTTATGCGCTGGTCCTTGCGACGGCCAAGTCCCTTTCCGACGGTGTAAGGAGAGTTGAAAAAGGAATTAACAATATGTCGGACGGAGACTTTATCACACATCTGGAGGTTGCTTCGCCCATCAAGGAATTCCGCGGGATCGCGGAAGCTTCCGAGAACATGCGGCACAACCTTCATGAGGCTCTCAAGAGGATCATACTTAGCGCCCAGAATGTGGATGAAGGCGCAAACACGGCCAAGGACAAGATCACTGACAGCCAGAGTGCCACGGCGGACATCAGCCAGGCTGTATCGGATCTTGCGGACGGTGCTACCGCAATGGCTACGGATGTTCAGAGTGCCGCCGAGATCACGCAGAATATCGGATACGCGGTTGAGGATGTTCTCAGCGCCGCGAACTCCAACCTTGAAAACGGACGCAACGTGATGGACGAGTCCATCCGTGTTCAGAAGGAACTCGGCGATCTGGTTGCCTCGGGACAGAACACGAGGCAGAAGGCCAATCAGGTTTCCGAATCCGTCAGCGAGACCGCAGCGGTGGTTGCGAAGATCAGCCAGGCCGCGGACCTTATTATTGCCATTGCAAATCAGACCAACCTGCTGGCGCTCAACGCTTCCATCGAAGCTGCCCGTGCCGGTGAGGCCGGCCGCGGATTCGCGGTTGTGGCGGACAATATCAAGGATCTTGCGGAAGAGTCGAACGACGCCGCCAACGAGATCTCCGGAATGCTCAAGCAGATCACGGATCTGTCGGAACAGAACAAGGCACTTACGGATGCCATCCGGAAGGCTACCGAGGACGAGTCCGAAGCACTCGGCAGCATGAGCGATTCCTTCGGGAAGATGCTCGGCATGCTGCAGGAGACCGAAAAGGGCAACAACCGGATTGTGGATCTGGTGGAGACTCTGGAAGGAAACAAGAATTCCATCATGGAATCCGTGGAGTCCCTTTCCTCCGTTTCCGAGGAGAATGCCGCTTCCACCCAGCAGACCAGCGCGTCGCTCTCCATGCTGGACGGAAATATGGTAAATGTGGTGGAACAGGCAGACAATCTGAAGAATGTAGCCGAAGAACTTCGCGAGAACGTAAAGATGTTCAGTATTTAAACCCTTTTCCATGGGGCGGGATGAAAGAGAAGACCGGATATTCCGGTCTTCTTTTTTCGGAAACATATGTTCATTCTTTACAAAGTTCCTGTTTATGCTTATAATAACTTCGAATGTGTGCGCATATGTGCATATTTTGTGGTTGGGGATCATAGCGAATACAAGATTTCGATTAAATAGAGAGAATTATGGAACAGTATGTGATCAGGGGCGGAAGTCCCTTAGTCGGCGAAGTTGAGATCGGCGGCGCGAAGAACGCGGCACTCGGCATCATCGCCGCATCCATTATGACAGATGATGTTTGCCTGGTGGAGAATATCCCCGATGTGAGGGATACCGATGTTATGCTGCAGGCGATCGAAAGCATCGGCGGAACCGTGGAGCACGTTGACCGCCATACCTGCAGGATCTCGGGCGGATCGATCACGGATCAGAGGATCGATACCGAATATATCAAAAAGATCCGCGCGTCCTACTATCTTCTTGGCGCACTCCTCGGAAAATACAAAAAGGCGGAAGTACCCATGCCGGGCGGCTGCAACATCGGATTAAGATCCATCGACCAGCACCTGAAGGGTCTTTCCGCGCTCGGAGCCAGTGTAAAGATCCAGCACGGAATGATCTGCGCGGAGGCGGAGGCTCTGACCGGAGCCCATATCTATATGGACGTGGTTTCCGTGGGAGCTACGATCAATGTGATGATCGCGGCCTCCATGGCGGAAGGCAAGACGATTATTGAAAATGCGGCGAAAGAACCTCATGTGGTGGATGTGGCAAACTTCCTGAACAGAATGGGTGCCAATATCCGCGGAGCGGGTACGGACGTGATCAGGATCAAGGGAGTGCCCTCACTTCACGGAAGCGAATATATGATCATCCCCGATCAGATCGAAGCCGGAACCTTTATGTTCGCGGCTGCGGTCACGAAGGGTGATGTCACGGTAAAGAATGTGGTGCCGAAGCACCTTGAATCCATCAGCGCGAAGCTTCAGGAGATCGGCTGCCAGGTAATGGAATCCGACGACGCGGTTCGCGTGGTGGCGACAAAGAGACTCAATCATACACAGGTAAAGACTCTGCCCTATCCGGGCTTTCCCACGGATATGCAGCCTCAGATCACGGTGGCTCTTGCCCTTTCAAAAGGTACCAGCATCGTGACGGAAAGCATCTTTGAAAACCGTTTCAAATATGTGGACGAGCTGGTGAAAATGGGAGCGAGCATTAAGGTGGAGGGAAATACCGCGATCATCGACGGCGTGGAAGGAATCACCGGAGCGGACATCTCGGCACCGGATCTTCGCGCGGGTGCGGCCCTTGTCATCGCGGCTCTCGCGGCGGAGGGCGTCACGGTGATCGAGGATGTGGCCTATATCCAGCGGGGCTATGAGGATTTCCATCTGAAATTAAAAGCCCTGGGCGGATCCATCGAACTTGCGGATTCGGACAGGGAGGTAAAGAAACTCAAACTGAAAGTAAGCTGAGAAAGAGATCAGATCAGGGCCTCGATCTTCAGGTCAAGATGCTTGCTGAGATCAATGAATTCGGTAGCTGTCTTCACGGTAGGTGATGACAGCTTATCTTTATTCACATAAACGATGGTGCCGGTCTGGCCGTTGGTGAGACGTACGTCGTTCAGAAGATAGGTATTCACCACATTTTCCAGGAAATTAAGCACATACTGGGGATCGTATTTCTGGAATCCTTCCTTTTCAAAAACCTCGATGGTACGGAAGGGGCAGAGCGCGTTCCGGTATACCCTTGCGGAAGTCATGGCGTCATAGACATCCGCGATGGAGACAAGACGCGCGAAGGTGGAGATATTCCTGCTGTGGAGCCCCATGGGATAGCCGGTTCCGTCGCAGCGCTCGTGATGCATCAGCACGGCGTTCAGGATCTGGGGATCCAGGGTGGAGTTCTTCAGCATCTGATAACCGTAGAAGGGATGCTTCTTGATCAGGGTGAATTCGGCGTCCGTGAGCTTGCCGGGCTTTTTGATGATCTCATCCGGGATCTGGGTCTTGCCGATGTCATGAAGGAGGCCGGACACGGTGGCCATCTTGATGTTTTCCTCATTCATGCGAAGCCAACGGGCCATTACATTGCAGATGAGGGCCACATTGATGCTGTGGGCATAGGTGGCATCGTCGTAATCACGCATACAGTGGATCATGTCCAGCAGGCTTCCGGTGGTGGAGGGGATCTCCAGTACGCCGAGGGTCTGATGCATCAGGTCGTCCACTTTAAGCGGAGAACCCTTGACCACGACATCATTGATCACGGTCTTCAGATTGTCCACATCTTCTTCGAATTCCGCTTTGAACTGTTTGAATTCGGGGGTCTCACGGATCCTGTCGGAATAGGTCGGCGGCGTGATCGGGGAAGTAACGGATTCGGCGATCTCATCCTCAACGCGAACGAAGAGAACGGAATAGAAATCCAGCTTTTCAATGGTCTTCGGATCCAGAATCAGCCCAAGGGGAATGACCAGCTGGCCGTCAGGTGTGTAGACGTCCTCAGCCGTGATCATACCGGGCTTTAATTCACCGATGCTTAATCTCCGCATTAATCGTTCCCCCGCTTGCTTACGCCGGATAGATACATTATAATTAAAACTCGGGGAAATGGCAATCGTATTTAAAGGGGGCCGAAATTGGCTTTTACGCATTTACACGTCCATACGGAGTACTCTCTGCTGGACGGTTCCAATAAGATCACGGAATATGTAAAGAGGGCGAAAGAGCTCGGAATGACTTCCGCGGCGATCACGGATCACGGCGTGATGTACGGCGTGATCGATTTTTATAAGGAGTGTGTCGCTGCCGGGATCAGGCCGATCCTCGGCTGTGAGGTCTATGTAGCGCCGAATTCCCGTTTCGACAAGGAACTGACGGGGGGAGAGGAGCGCTATAACCATCTGATCCTCCTTGCCGAAAACAACGAGGGATACGCGAATCTGATGAAGATCGTATCCCGCGGCTTTACGGAAGGGTATTATTACAGACCCAGAGTGGACAAGGAGGTTCTCCGGGAGTTCCATAAGGGGCTCATCTGCCTTTCCGCCTGCCTTGCCGGTGAGATTCCGCGCTACATCCTGAAGGGCATGACGGATGAGGCGAGGCGGCTTGCGCTGGAATACCGGGAGATCTTCGGAGAGGGAAACTATTTTCTGGAGCTTCAGAACCACGGGCTTGAAGAACAGCAGCTCGTAAACATGGAGCTTCTTAAGATGTCAAAGGAGCTTTCAATCCCTCTCGTTGCCACGAATGATGTGCATTATACATACGCGGATGATGTAAAACCGCATGATATCCTGCTCTGCATCCAGACGGGCAAGCGCCTGTCCGACGAGGACCGGCTCCGCTATACGGGCGGCCAGTATTATTTAAAAAGCGAAGACGAGATGCGCCTCCTTTTTTCCTATGTGCCCGAGGCGCTTGAGAACACACAGAAGATCGCGGAACGCTGCAATGTTGAGATCGAGTTCGGCGTCACGAAGCTCCCGCATTTTGAGGTGCCGGAAGGATATGACTCCTGGACCTATCTCAATAAACTCTGTCTTGACGGCCTCAGGGAACGCTACGGCGATGAAAACGCTCCCGCGGGTGACACGAATGTCACTTATAAGGAACGGCTCGACTATGAACTCTCCGTGATCCGGAAGATGGGTTATGTGGACTATTTCCTGATCGTCTGGGATTTCATCAATTACGCGAAACAGAACGGGATAATGGTAGGCCCGGGACGCGGTTCGGCGGCAGGCTCCATCGTCTCCTACGCGCTGAAGATCACGAACATCGATCCGATCCGCTATAATCTCCTGTTTGAGCGGTTCCTGAATCCGGAGCGGGTGTCGATGCCGGATATCGATATCGATTTCTGCTATGAGCGGAGGCAGGAGGTCATCGATTACGTAAGCCGTAAATACGGTCCGGAAAAGGTCGTACAGATCGTAACCTTCGGAACTCTGGCGGCCCGGGGTGTGATCCGCGATGTGGGCCGGGTGATGGATCTTAGCTACGCCGAGGCATCCAATATCGCGAAGATGATCCCGAACGAGATCGGGATCACCATCGACAAGGCCCTGAAAATGAATCCCGATCTCCGGAACCTCTATGAGACGAGGAGCGAGATCCGGGAACTCATCGATATGTCGAAGCGGCTTGAGGGTCTTCCGAGACATACCTCGATGCACGCGGCGGGCGTGGTGATCTGCTCACGGGCGGCCGAGGAACTGGTACCTCTTTCAAGGGGAGCGGACGGCGCCATCACCACCCAGTTCACGATGACGACCATCGAGGAACTCGGGCTTCTGAAGATGGACTTTCTCGGACTCCGGACCCTTACCGTGATCCGGGACTGCCTGAAGCTGGTGAAGGAGCAGCACGGTGTATCGATCGATATCGATCACCTCAATATGGAAGACAAGGCGGTATACGACGAGATCGGAACGGGCAGGACGGACGGCGTGTTCCAGCTTGAAAGTGCCGGAATGAAGGCATTCATGAAGGAACTGAAGCCTTCGACACTGGAGGATATCATCGCCGGCGTATCCCTTTACCGGCCGGGCCCGATGGATTTCATCCCCGCTTATATAAAGGGAAAGAACAGCGGCAATGTCCAATACCTCTGCCCGGAGCTTGAGCCGATCCTTTCGCCGACCTACGGCTGCATCGTATATCAGGAGCAGGTAATGCAGATCGTAAGGGATCTCGGGGGCTATACCCTCGGGCGCTCGGACCTTGTAAGAAGGGCGATGTCCAAGAAGAAGCAGTCCGTTATGGAAAAGGAGCGGGCGAATTTCATCTACGGGAACGAAGAAGAGAACGTGCCGGGCTGCGTATCCCGCGGGGTATCGGAGGATGTGGCGGCATCGATCTTCGATCAGATGATGGATTTCGCGAATTACGCCTTCAACAAATCGCACGCGGCCTGCTACGCCGTGGTGGCTTATCAGACAGCCTATCTGAAGCATTACTATCCGGCGGAATTTATGGCGGCGCTCATGACTTCCGTGATCGATAATTCAACGAAGGTGGCTTCCTATATCCTGGTCAGCAAATCAATGGGGATCAGGATCCTGCCGCCGGATATCAATTCTTCCGAGAAGGCATTTTCCGTGGACGGCGGCGCGATCCGTTATGCTCTGACCGCCATCAAGGCGGTGGGGCGCCCGACCATCGATGCCATCATCGAGGAGAGGAACGTAAGGGGCCCCTTCACGAACATCCAGGATTTTGTGACACGCATGTCAGATAAGGATGTGAACAAGAAGGCGGTTGAAAACTTTATCAAGGCAGGCGCCTTTGACGGACTGGGCGGTACTCGCAAGCAGTTTATGTGCGTCTACTCGATGCTGATCGATCAGGCCACTCATGATAAGAAGAGCAATATGGCCGGCCAGATGAGCCTCTTCGACCTGGTGGGTGCGGAGGAAAAGGAATCCTTCGAGATCAGCCTTCCCCCGGTGGGAGAATATGACAAGGATATGCTCCTTTCCTTTGAAAAGGAAGTCCTCGGGATCTATGTGAGCGGACACCCTCTCGAAGGAGTGCAGGAGATCTGGAACAAGGGGATCACGAATACCACGGCGGATTTCATTCTTGACGAGGAGACGGACAGCTGCATCGCGAAGGATAACGCGGCGGCCGTTGTCGGCGGGATCATCGCGGAAAAGACCGTCAAATACACGAAGAACGATAAGGTCATGGCGTTCATCACCCTTGAGGATCTTCTCGGAAGCATGGAGGTCATCGTTTTTCCGAACTGCTATGAGCAGTATTCGGCGAAGCTTACCGAGGACAGCAAGGTCTTTATTACGGGAAGGGTATCTCTGGAGGCGGACAAAAACGGAAAACTGATCGCTGACAGGATCGTTTCCTTTGACGAACTTCCGCGGATCCTCTGGGTAAAGTTTCCGGATGAGGAGAGCTTCGAAAAGAGCAGGGAAGCACTCACGCAGCGGCTTACCATTACGGGCGGAAATGACGGTGCCGTCGTTTATATCGAAAAGACCAGAGCGATCAGACCGATACCCGGTGTTACCTCGGTGGGGATCACGGAGGAACTCATCAGGGAGTTAAAGGATAAATACAAGGAGGAGAGCATAAAGCTCACCGCGGATCTTTCAAGACTGAAAAATCCCGCTCCCGGAAGGAGCTTTTCGAAATAAGGTGCGGGCTTTTTAAAGCCGGCGGAAAGGGAATAAGATGAAAAACAGTGTGGAAACCATAGCGGTACTTACTTCGGGCGGAGACGCTCCCGGAATGAACGCGGCGATCCGTGCGATCGTACGGAAGGCGATCGTGAACGGCCTTAAGGTCAAGGGAATCAAGAAAGGGTATGCCGGCCTGCTGAACGAAGAGATCATCGATATGGAAAAAAAGGATGTCTCGGATACGATCCAGCGGGGCGGAACGATCCTCGGAACCGCGCGCTGCCCGGAATTCAAGGAGGAGGAAGTACAGGAAAAAGCCGCTCAGATCCTGAAGAGCTACGGGATCGAAGGACTGGTGGTGATCGGCGGAGACGGCTCCTACAGAGGGGCGCAGGCTCTCGCGCGCCACGGGATCAATACGGTGGGGATCCCCGGGACCATCGACCTGGATATTGCGTGCACCGATTATACCATCGGCTTTGATACGGCAGTAAATACCGCCATGCAGGCGATCGACAAGGTGCGTGATACCTCATCTTCCCATGAGCGCTGCTCGATCATCGAGGTAATGGGACGGAATGCCGGCTACATCGCGCTCTGGTGCGGCGTGGCGAACGGAGCGGAGGATATCCTGATCCCGGAAAAGTACGACTTTAACGAGCAGAATATCATCAACAGCATCATCGCGAACCGGAAACGCGGAAAGACTCATCATATCATCATCAATGCGGAAGGAATCGGCCATTCCACTTCCATGGCGCGAAGGATCGAGGCGGCTACCGGTATGGAGACGAGAGCCACGATCCTGGGTTATATGCAGCGCGGCGGATCGCCTACCGCAACGGACCGTTTCTACGCATCCATGATGGGTGCCTATGCGGTGGAACTTCTCTGTGAAGGCAAGACAAAACGTGTCGTGGGCTACCGGAACGGGGAATTCGTGGATTATGACATCGAGGAAGCTCTGGCGATGGAAAAGCAGATTCCCGAGTATCAGTACCGGATCGCGCGGGAACTCTCCATGTAGGGGTATCCATGATAACGAGCAGTCAGAATCCGTCGGTTCGGTATTTAAAGGAGCTTCGTGACCGGCCGAAAGCAAGAGATGCCGAAGGAAGATTCCTCGCGGAAGGAGTGAAGATGTTCCTCGAGGCGCCGGAACACCTCATCGAGGAGGTGTGGCTTCGGGAAGGCTTTTCGGAAGGCTCCGGTCCGGAGGCGGGAGTAAGGGGCGAAGATTTTGTTTCCTCCTGCCTTGCGAAAGCAGAAGATCTCCGGGCGCGCGGGGTGAAAACGGAGACCCTCTCCGAAGGGCTTTTTTCGAAGATCTCGGATACGAAGACTCCGCAGGGGATCCTTTTTGTATGCAGAAAGCCTTTCCGGACCGTTGAGGAGATGCTTGAGCGAAAAGACGCCAGAAATCTTCTTTTTCTTGAGGACCTGCAGGATCCGGGAAACCTCGGGACGATCATAAGGACGGCGGAAGGAGCCGGAATCCGGGGAATACTGATGACGGAGGGCTGTGTCGATCTTTTCAATCCAAAGGTGGTCCGGGCCACGATGGGATCGCTCTTTCGGGTGCCGGTCCTTAAGACGAAAGAGCCGGCAGAGCTTATTTCGGAATTGAAGAGGAAGGGCTTTCAGATCCTTGCATCCCGTCTCGACGGGGCCGTTTCCTATGACGAAGCGGACTATTCGGGAGAAAGTGTGATCCTCATCGGAAACGAAGCGAGGGGACTCAGTGAAGAGATGTCGAAGGAAAGTGACATTCGTGTCATAATCCCGATGAAGGGAAGCCTTGAGAGCCTGAATGCGGCGGTGGCCGCGGCGCTGCTCATGTACAGGGCAAGATAAGAGATAAGGAGAAAACATTTATGGTAATCGGATTTATCGGACTCGGAAATATGGCATCCGCAATGATCGGCGGGATTCTCGGAAACGGCCTTGCGGCCCCGGAGGAGATCCTCGGGAGCGCCCGGACGAAGGAGACCTGTGAGAGGATCAAAAAGGAATATGAGATCGAGACCACAACGGACAACGTCATGGTGGCGTCCAACGCGGATATCCTGTTCCTTGCGGTAAAGCCCCAGATGTTTCCGGAGGTGCTCTCACCCATCGCGGGAGTCGTCAAAAAGGATGCGCTGATCGTGAGCATAGCGGCCGGAAGGAGTCTGAAGACGATGAAGGAGATCTTCGGTCAGAACGCGAAGCTCATCCGGCTGATGCCCAATACGCCCGCCCTGGTCAATGAAGGCTGCACGGCGGTATGCCCGAATGAAAACGTGAGCCAGACGGATCTTGAAAAAGTGCTTAAGATCTGCCGTTCGTTTGGCACCGCGGAGGTGATCCCGGAGCGGCTGATCGATGCGTTCAGCGCCGTTGCGGGCTGTTCGCCGGCCTATGTGTTCATGTTCATAGAAGCGCTGGCCGATGCCGGCGTGAAGGCGGGAATTCCGAGGGACAAGGCCTACCGTTTTGCCTCCCAGGCCGTTCTCGGCTCGGCGAAGCTTCAGCTTGCCACCGGGAAGCATCCCGGCGAACTGAAGGATATGGTCTGCTCGCCCGGCGGAACCACCATCGAAGCCGTACAGGTCCTCGAAAACATGGGACTCCGGGCCGCCGTGATGGAGGCGGTGGAGGCCGCGGTGGAAAAGGCGAAGAGGATCTGAGATTCTCCGCCAAATGTGTCAACTTCCCACCAAATGGGCGGAAGAGCTGAAAAAGTGGGAACAATTGATCGGGGACTTCCCACCAAATGGGCGGAGAAACCGAAAAGGTGGGAACATTTGCAGGAAAACCACCCACCAAATAACCGAATAAACATCAAAAACAACCGAATAGAAATGAAAAACAACCGATTAAAAGATAACGGTTGTTTTTTAATGCTTTTCGGCCGATACTATTTTTATATGCGCGCCTTTTTATGGAGGAACATCCTCCAAATGACAGACAAAGCAAATTCCACAGACAAAATCAATTGCAATATTCATGGAACAGTCTGAAATCACAACACTCAGGAGGTGGCAGTATGTCGAAGCTTAGGAAAGCATTATCCATGATCATGATGGTCATTATGGTCCTGACTTTTGCGGCGGAGCCCGCGTATGCGGCGACGCTGAAAGGGGCGGGAACCGGTGACGGTGAGATCCGGGGAGAAGAAGGCTCCGTAACAGGTGAGGATGACTTCTTTGACGCCGACGGGGAGACAGCCCCGGAGATATCGGATGAAATTTCCGAAGAAAGCCTGACGGGCGAAGACGCTGAGATCACGGAAGATCTCATCATAACGGATCATCACGACGATGCTCTCAAAGATCCGGAAGAGGTGCACAAGCACTGCGTATGCTGCGCGGATGACTGCACCGGAGAAGGGCATAACAAAGATCAGGTATGGCAGGCGTGGGATTCCGAGACGGCGCTTCCGACCTCACAGGGTTATTACTATCTGACGAAGAATGTAGAGCTTCAAAGATATGCAGAACTTCCGGACGGAATCTGCCTCTGTCTGAACGGACATACGATCAACACGAATACGAAACATATATCTTGTTCCGATTCGAATGGAACGATCACCATATGCAACTGCCAAAACACAGGCGGGATCGTACAGGGAGAGATAGCAAGTCTCGACTCGAGCTACAGCACGGATTGCATGATCTCTGCTCCGAAAGAGCTTTATCTCTATAACGTCACGATGACTTCCGAAAATTACTTTGACGCGCTGATCAAGTATGCTGATAGTGCTAAGCTATCATCGGTGTATCTCGACGGTTGTAAGCTTACCAATACGAACTACCATTACCCTGACACATCCGCTATTCGGGCGATCAATCTGTGTAAGGGCGCAGGGGATATTACGATCCTGAATTCCGAGCTGACCGCTTCCTCAACCGATGCCTCTAACGGCTCATTTCAAGTACGCGCGATCGATCTCAGCGAAGGGGCAGGGAAGGTTACGATCAAGAACTCCGGAATAACGGCATCTGCTGACTCAACTAAGAAAGTCTATGGCATATACGCCGGAAATTATACCGGTAGCTATGAGTATCCCATTAGAGACGGATTCACCATGAAGGACAGCACGGTCAGCGTAACGGGAAAAGACACCTGCTTCGGCTGCATCATCGCGGATGATCACAATACAGAGGATGTCAATGAAAGCAATTCCGTTACCATAGACCACAGCACCATAACCATGGAACAGAATGGGCCGTCCAGTGTATACGGTTTTCAGGTGTCAGGAAACTGCTTCTTTAAGGATTCGACCATTAACGTGACCACGTCAGGGGATGGTGAATCGACCGCCGAGTCAGATGCTATCGGTATATGGAATACATACTGGGCATCGAACGCCGAACAGGTGGCAGACATTTCTCTTGACAAGACTGTGATAAATGTAGTGAACAATAGCACCGCGGTCACCTATACGGCGAGCGGAATCTTGCAGTACATTGGCGATCTGACGGTCGCAAACGGTTCCGTGATCACGGTTACCAACGAGAATAACGGTAAAGGATACGGAATCTGGGGGCAATCCAAATCATTAAGATCCATTACCGGTTCAACAATCAGTGGCCAAACCTACGGTGTTTTCTCCTCGGCAGTCCAGAGCGGATCCTGTGATACTGCCATCTGGGACATCAGCGGCAGCACGATTCATGCGACGGACAGTTACGGAGTCTACTGCGGAGATTACTATATGGGACGGGATATCGTTTATTTAAGCGGAGACTGCGATATCACCGGCGGCAAGGGAGGCATTTATATTCACAGGGCATCGAATCCCGGACTCTATGCCTCATCCTATGTCGAGGGAACGGCGCTTAGCCCCGGAGAAGGACACGGGGTAACTGTTTACTATGGAAACACAAATTACAGCGCGGGCACTCAGGTAGTCAACGGAGGTATGAGTCAGGCTCTGGTCGGGAAACTGAACCTCAGCTATCCGACGGGATGGACGATCGACAAAGACGGTAAGATGGTGGCACCGACCATGTATAAGGTCACGCTTTCCACAAAGCATCCGACTGCGCAGTACCCGGGTTCCGTGAAAGCAACTGCCAACGGTAAGGAAGGCTATTCCGAATTGCAAGTACCCGCAGGCGCTGAGGTTACTTTGACTGCCAAAGCGAATACTTTTTACTCATTCGACCGTTGGGAGGTGACAGCCGGAGGAGCGGTATTAAGCAGCACGACGGAGGAAACGGCGACCTTTACCATGCCGGCAACGGCTGTGAAGATCACCGGGCATTTCAAAGATACTCCGTATTATACGCTTACCTGCGCGCCGGGGCGTTATGCCGCGGAAACAGACAGTGAGACCTACAAGGTTTATGAGACTTTTACAGATGGTGAATTAGTCAACCCTTATAGTCAGCTGAATTATACGCGCGAAGGCTATACACAGACGGGATGGTCAAAAAGTGAAGACGGTTCCACCTGTGACTGGAATAATCTGCACCCCCGGATCAAGTATTCCGAAATGACCGGAAATATGACCATATATCCTTACTGGAAAGCGGATACGGCTGTCACATATCTCGCGGGAGATTACGGTGTTTCGCCGAACGGTGTTACCACGGTAACCGATCCCAAGAAACCCGGTCAGACGCTTAAGATCCGGTCCGCCCTTTTCATGAGGGAAGGCTATACACAGACGGCCTGGAGGACGGAACCGGACGGTTCTTCGGGTACGAAGTACTCCTTTGATTCGAACTACACCACAGAGGAAGATCTGACCCTTTATCCCGAATGGGAGGCGGACAGTACGATCACCTACCATTCCAATTCAGACTATCTTTCGGATACCGAGTATATTCAGTCAAAGCCGTATGATCAGAACGTGAAGATCAAAGGCGATGTGTTCGGAAATACCAGACAGACCTTTCTCGGATGGAGTACATCAGCGCTCGGAAATGTGGAGTATCGGCAGGGATATCCCTATTCCGATAATGAAGACCTGGAATTATGGGCCGTATGGATGGATAAAACCTATGCCCTGTGGGTTGGTGATACACAGGTGGATGAGGCAAACAAGGATAACATCTTCGGTGACGGAACAGCTTCCTTTGACCCCGCTACCGGTACGCTCCGCTTATCGGGCGCTGCGATCAGCGCCTGCACCGGATACGACCCCGGGGATTATGATGTCGCGAAATACTGCGGCATTCTGGTGCTTGGGTCACTGGATGATGTCGGAGGAACTCTGGAAGCCGATTATACGATCCCCCATCTGAAAATAGAAGTAACCGGCACGAATACGGTGAATCCGGATTATGCCGGCGCCCCGGAATCTTCCGAAAAATACGGGATCGCTGCTTACCATGCCGCAGTTACGGTCTGCGGGGAAGGTACGCTTACGGTCGGTGCGAATGGCGATGGCAACAAGGTTGACTGCGCGCTTGGCGCTGCCATATACGAAAATGATCAGGCTGAGACGAGGAAACTTCCGGCCATCCGGATCACCGGCAGTCCGACGCTTAATCTTTACGGAATTTCCTACGGGATAGCGGTCGTGGCAGATGCGGCACGCTATGTTGACGGGCTCGCAGTCGACGGCGGTACGGTCAATGCCACGGCTTCCGGAGACGCCGCGAGCGGCATTCTGATACAGGTAAGGCAGGCTGCCGGCGTGACATTAAACGGAGGAGCCCTGAATGCGACAACGACCGGCGGCACTGCACTTTTCGATGACAGGCTTTCCTATCCGGAAGCCATATATGTAAATGCGCAGGAAGGAAACGGGGTACAGGTAAAAGGCGGAACCCTCACATTAACGAACAGCGGCACCGCAGGATACGGAATTAACGCGGACTGCTGGCACTGGGATGGTGATGAAGATCCGATCTACGGATTCCGCTATGAAGCAGGCGCTGTTACGATCACAGGCAAGGACGGAGCCATGAAGGCGGTTGATACAGCCGGATCTGAAGAATACTATGAGTATCTGATCCCCGTATTTCTGAATGATGACGCCACAGTTATGGCGGGAGAAACCGCAGAGACTGCCGGGGAAGTGACTGATTTTGCGTCAGCTTATGCCGGATACAAATATGCAAAGATCCGGGGCGGCGTATTGCCTCCGGCCACTTATCTCCGGCTGGGCGATCAGGAGGTAAAGGACGTAGCGCTTGAAGGGGAAGTATGGAGTTATGCTCCTGCCACGGCGACCCTGACGCTTACCGATTATGACGGGGACAGCCTGTATACCGATGATTTTGGTTCCTACGGGCTGTATGCGCCCGGCGATCTTACGATCAATCTGATCGGTAATTCCTCCATCGGAACCTCTGACAGCGGACTTCCGGGCGAGGGGATCGACTGTTACGGGGATCTTACCTTTACCGGAAGCGGCAGCCTGGATGTCTGGGGATCGGATATCGGTATTTACGCATTCGGCTTGCTGACCGTTGACGGACCGGCAATCAGCAGTAATGCAGACAGATTCGCGATATCCGCCGGTACGATCGAGATGAATTCTGGTTATCTTAATGCGGAGACAACGATGGATCTCGACGATGATGAGGAAGACTATGCCGTTTACTCTCATTACGGCGTCACGGTAAACGGCGGTGAGATCGTCGCGAAGGCGAGAAACTTCGGCATAGGCATCATGGATTCCGGAAAATTCATACTGAATGACGGTTCCGTTTCCGCATACGCGACCGGAGGAGATGATCCTGCGTCGATATGCGATGACAGATATATCGATATCATCGCGCTCCTTGTATCCGACGGAAATGATGAGAATAACGGCGACGGAGTTATGAATATCGAGGTCAACGGAGGAACTCTCTACGCCTGCGGATATAATGAGGGCGCGCGGTGTGATGATGATTACATACAAAGAGACGGATCCGTAAAGCTGATCTCCGCAAGGACGGAAGAGGATGCGTATCTGAACCCTGC
This sequence comes from Lachnospiraceae bacterium, assembly GCA_024692955.1. GTDB lineage: Bacteria > Bacillota > Clostridia > Lachnospirales > Lachnospiraceae > JAILLW01. The sequence continues at coordinate 59,347 of JAILLW010000017.1, forward strand.
GATCTGGACACTGGGCGATTTCATTATGAACGGCGGCGATCTTTACGCGGAATCGGAGTTTGAAGTGATCGAGAACGGCGCGAGAGGATGCGACTTTATCATGAACGGCGGAAGCGTCGAAGCAAACGCCAGGTCTGAAGTGCCGAATACCGCAACGGGAGGAGATTTCACCATATGGTATTACAATATCAGGATCAACGGCGGAGTATTAACGCTTAACGGAGCAAATATCGGATTAAGGTCTGCTGACGGGGGCGAGATCAGTATGAACGGCGGAAGCCTTCTCATCGATCTTTCGGAGCCGCAAAGCGGAAAGACGAACTACGCGACTTATGGGATGCTTGAGGCGGGCATGCCTTTCTTCCGCTACAGGACCGCCAAGGATGCGCCCTACACTCTGAAAAACGGTTCGGAAAACATCAACTGCCCGAACCTTAAGAATACCTACCTTGAGATCGCAGCGATCAGCACGGTAACTTACAAACCGGGAGAGTACGGCACGGGCGATGATGTGACCGAAGCGAAGATCGAAGGTATGCCGCTCACGCTTGCGGATGCCCTCTTTACCAGAGACGGACACGTGCAGACCGGCTGGTCGAAAACAGATGGTGGAGCCAGGGATTACGATCTTAAGGGAACCTATACGAATGATGTATCCGTAACCCTCTATCCTGAATGGTGCGTGGCCGTGACTCTGACCTATGCGCCCGGGACGGGATGCACCGGAGAAACCTATGAGGATCCCGTTGCGAGCGGAGCGAGCACAGTCTTAAGAGGTGCGACTTATACGAAGGACGGTCATATACAGACAGGATGGACGACTGTCGAAGACGGCAATAAAGAATATGACCTTGAGGGGACCGCGACGTTCAGTACCGCGAAGACGCTGTATCCTGCTTGGAGTGATGAGATCACGATCACCTATGAAAAGGGAAGAGCCGGAAGCGGAGATACGGTCGAAGAGCCGGCAACCCCCGGAAGCGACTATACGTTAAGGGGAGCCCTCTTTACCAGAAGCGGCTACAAGCAGACGGGCTGGGCGCTCACTGACGGCGGAAGCAAGAAATACGAGCTTTCACAGAATGTCGCCTTTACAGGGGATACGACGCTTTATCCCGCATGGGGAAAGAAGTGCAGACTGAATTATCTGGCAGGGAATGCTCCGACGGCAGCAGGCACGGTGAACCCGCTTTATGAAGATGCCGGGAAATATTCCCTGGATATCGCGGAAGGAGAGGAAGTGACGCTTCCCGGAGCGATGTTCGAACACATTCCGGAAGCAGATGAGGATCAGTGGGTTCAGGTCGGATGGTCGAAGAGGATCAATGATACGGGAGAGAATTATTACGGCTTCGGTGCGAACGTGAAGTTCAACAGTTCGGCCACCCTCTATCCCGTATGGATGATCGACGGATACCGTCTGGAGATCGAAGGCTATGAAGATACCGTGACGGTGAGCGGGACATCCGACCGGATCTATGTCTTTAATTATACCGGCAAGGCGATAAAGCCCGTGATCCGGGTCTATGACGGATCAAACCTCCTTACTGAGAAAAAGGATTATAAGCTGACCGTCAAGAACAATAAAGGCGTGAACATGAAGACGGCGGAGCTCGCCGAACTCGGGAAGCTCGTTACGGATCAGGACAGCGGTCTTACCGCGAAGCAGCTGAAGAAGATCCCGTATTTCGAGATCGCCGGCAAGAACAATTACGGAAGCAAGCAGAGGATCTATTTTGCCATCGCTCCCGCGCCGATCGATGACGGAAGCTTCACGGCGGCCGATGATCTGATGATCGAGTTCGCGAATAAGAACGGAAGGGCCGTGGCCAACAAGCCGGTGCCCGCGGTAACGGGAACGCTCGGCGGCAAGACAAAGAAACTGAAGAACAAGACGGAGTACACGGTTACCTATTATGCTGCGGTCACCGATATTTACGGAGACTATCAGAAGGATGAGGACGGGCTCTACAAATATACCGGCGAGCCGCTTCCTTACCTTTCCGCGCGCGGCAATTACGTGATCAGGATCGACGGTAAGGGAAGCTTTACCGGAACGCTGACTTCCAAGGTAAAGATCACGACCAAAAAGAGCATCACGAAAGCGAAGGTCTCTTATAAGAAGTCGCTTCCGTATAGCAACGGCGATCCGGTCTTCCAGACGAAGGTAACCGTGAAATACGGAAAGACCGCCCTTAAGGAGAATACGGATTATAAGATCACCTATGAGCCCGGAACGAACCGTGAGATCGGAACGGCGATCATGTATGTGGACGGAATCGGTAATTACGAAGGAAGATTGACCGTGAAGTTTTCCGTCACCGGAACGGCGATCAGCAAGGTGAAGCTCGAAAAGTTCGCCGACAGTTTCGAATACGACGGGACGGCGAAAGAGCAGCCGGAAGCGAAGCTCTATGTGAAACGTGGGAACGCGAAGGTATATCTTGAATATGGGACGGATTATACGGTCCGTTATGAGAACAATATCAATGCCGGCACCGCGACCGCCATCTATACCGGAAAGGGCGCGTATTCGGGAACCCTGAAGAAGAAATATAAGGTTCAGCCGTTTGACTTCGCAAAGAATAAGGACGGAAGGCTCGATGTTACGCTGGCGGATACCGTGGTATTTTCAAAGGGCGGAGCGGTTCCGAATGTGGCCGTGAAGTTCACGAAGGCAGACGGTACGGAAGTGACTCTTTCCACCGACAGCTACGGCTTAAGCCTTTCGAACAACAAGGCGGTCAATGACGCGACGGGACGGAAGAAACCCACCGCGACGGTGACCGGAAAGAAGAATTTCAAGGGTAAATACAATGCCGGCGCGTTCGTGATCACGGCGAAGTCCTTTGATGACGTAACGCTGATTGCGTATGACAAGGCCTATGCGAATAAGAAGGATAACTATACGACAACGATCAGCGCGGTCGATACCGACGGAAAGGCTTTGAAGGCCGGTACGGATTATGACAAGAATGTCATTTATAAGTACAGGGAAGCGACGACGGTCACGAATAAAGGAAAGCAGTATGACCGTGCGGCGGGCGATGCCGTAACGAAGGGCGATATCGCGCCGGAAGGAACCGTGATGATCGCGATTGTAAAGGCGAAGGGCAATTACACGGGCGAAGAAGAAAGAGAGTTTGTGATCCGTCCGCAGAGCATCGCCAAGGCCCAGGCGGAGTTTGACCGGAAGTTCTATTATGACCGGGGCAACCCGGTCACGCCGGGCAAGGACGACTTCAGACTGAAGGTAAAGAAGGGAAGGAACTGGGAATACATCGATCCTTCCGAATACGAGATCGTACCCGGAAGCTATGCCGGCAATACGAAGTGCGGCACCGCGTCCTTTAAAGTCGTCGGCGCAGGCAGCAGCGCGGGACTCATTACGGTGAAGTTCAAGATCCTTCCGAAGGTACTTGAATTGCTGTTCGGATAAACAACATCGCACAGGAGGTAGCAGTATGTCAAAGCTGAGGAAAAGCGCTGAAGGCCGGAACGGATTATGAGAAGACGGTTACTGCTTACTTCTATGGCGAGGATGTGACCGTAAAGAATAACGGAGCGGATGTCGATCGTCATCAGGGCGAACCCGTGACACCGGGAGACATTGTTCCCGCAAAGAACGGCGGGACAAGGATGATCGCCCCTTACGGCTTTTCGAACAGCACGAAGCGGGGAACAGCCGGGTTCAAGGTGAAAGGGACGAACGACTACGCGGGTCTCATCACCGGGAAATACCCGATCATCGCACGGCTGCTCGGGTGGTGATCACCGGTTAAATCCACCTGAATTTGACATTTTTTTGCGGATTTGTTACTATGTGGTTTGGTTTACGTAACAAATCCGTAAAATTTTTGAACCGGTATGAACAGGCTGAAAATGCAGAAGGCGGCGGGTATCACGTTTGCCGCATGGGGGGTTCTTCTGTTAACGGCGTCCTGTCTGCGCGCGTATGCGGCAGAGCGGTCGGAGTATGAATTTCCGAACTCCGGCGTGGACGCCTTTTTGAATCCCAATGCGGGAGTGGAGGAAGCCGCCGAACCGAAGGCGGAAGGCACTTCGGAACAACTGGATATCAGGGAGAAGTTCGCGGTCGAAAAGCAGCGTATGCTTACGGAACTCGTTATGGCGGACGTGACGCATACCCTGAACGTCAGAAGCGATGTCGGAGAGGAGTCGGACAAGGTGGGCTATCTCTACCGGGACTGCGGCGGAACCATTGTCGAGCGGAAGAACGGATGGACGAAGATGAAGTCCGGTGCTCTGACCGGCTGGTGCTCCGACGAGTATCTGAAGTTCGGGGATGATGCGGTGAAAATGGCCGATGATGTGGGGATCTGGCTCGTGACCATGAATTCGGAAGCGGTCCGGGTCCGCAGGGAGCCGAAGGCGGATGCGGAGGTCATGGGACTTCTTTCAAAGAGCGATTACGTGGACTTTGTCGAGATCGTCAACAACGACTGGATCAGTATCGATTTCGAGGGCGAGCTCGGCTATCTGGCGTCGGAATATGTGAACATCACCTTCCATATCGATTCCGGCGAAACGATGGAGCAGGTAAAGACCCGGGAAAAGATCGAGGAACAGCTTCGGAAGGAAGCCGAGGAGGAGGCCGCGAAGAAGGCCCGTACCCAGAACCGGGGCAAGGTCCCCGCGAACGCGGACGAGCAGAAGCTGCTGGCGGCGCTCATCTACTGTGAGGCGGGCAATCAGGCCTACGAAGGAAAGGTGGCGGTGGGTGCCGTGGTCATGAACCGCGTGAAATCTCCGGCCTATCCGAATACGATCTATTCTGTGATCTACGCGTCGGGACAGTTCACGCCGGCCATGTCCGGAAAGGTGGCAGCAGCTTATAATAAGGGAGTTCCCGATATCTGCATGCAGGCGGCGGCCGCGGCCATCGCGGGTGAGACCACGGTGGGAGGCGCGACGCACTTCAGGAGAAACGACGGCCGGGAAGGGTATGTGCTTGGGGCGCATGTCTTCTGGTAAAAAGAACGGAAGTATGGAGGACCTGAGTATATTGCATATAAGGTACGGAAAGGAATATTATGGTTAATCTAAAAGGAAGAAGCTTTTTGAAACTGCTTGATTACACACCGGAGGAGATCCTGTATTTCATCGATCTGGCGGCGGAGCTTAAGGAGAAAAAGAAGAAGGGTATTCTCACGACGGATATGCACGCCGGGAAAAACGTGGCTCTGATCTTTGAAAAGACGAGCACAAGGACCCGCTGCTCCTTTGAAGTGGCCTGTCATGATCTCGGGATCGGCACGACCTATCTTGATCCGAAGGCTTCCCAGATCGGGACCAAGGAGAGCATCATCGATACCGCCAATGTCCTCGGAAGGATGTTCGAGGGGATCGAGTACCGGGGATTCGAGCAGACGAAGGTGGAGGATCTTGCGAAATACTCGGGCGTACCCGTGTGGAACGGCCTGACGAATGAATTCCACCCGACCCAGATGCTGGCGGATGTGCTCACGATCCGTGAGAAGCTCGGCAGGATCAAAGGCGTGAAGCTGACCTATATGGGCGATGCCCGTTATAATATGGGAAATTCCCTGATGGTGGTATGCAGTAAGCTCGGCATGCATTTTACCGCCTGCACGAACAGGGAGTATTTCCCGGAGCAGTCGCTGGTGGATGAATGCCGGAAGATTGCGGAAGGGACGGGGGCGACCATCACCCTTACCGAGTCCGTGGAGGAGGGCACAACCGACGCGGATGTCATTTATACGGATGTATGGGTATCCATGGGAGAACCCTCGGAGGTATGGAAGGAGCGGATCGACAAGCTGCTTCCCTATCAGGTAAACGCGAAGGCAATGGCCAACGCAAAAAAGGACGCGATCTTTATGCACTGTCTGCCGGCCTATCATGATCTGAACACCCAGGTGGGCAGGGACGTATTCGACGAGTTCGGCCTGAAGGAACTGGAGGTTACGGACGAGGTCTTCAACTCGCCGCAGTCCGTGGTCTTTGATGAGGCGGAGAACCGCATGCACACCATCAAGGCCGTTGTCGCCGCTACGATCTGACGGAGATTCCGGATACTTATGAACGAAGAAAACACGATCTGCGGCGCAAATGCCTATGATAAAAAGTATTATTTCAATCCTCGCTTCGACAGGATCCCGGAGAGCATAAAGGAAGAACTCCACGTGATCTCGGTGCTCTTTACCGAGGAGGTGGGAGGGATCTTCACCATCGGCTTCGATGAGGACGGCTCCGTGAACATCCGGACAGAGTACGCGCCGGAGGATTATCTTTATGACGAGGTTGGAAGCGCGCTCCTTGTAAGCGAGATCCGGAGAAAGCGGAAAGAACTTTTTGAGACGCTGGAACTCTACTACCGTGTCGTTTTTCTCGGTGAGGATATCGAGGGGATCGAAGACTGAAGGGGCGAAAGAGCGAAGGAAGAAAGACTGTAAGAAACTGCAGGGAGAGAACGGATATGCTGCTTGTTATCGATGTCGGAAATACGAATATCACCTTCGGAGTTTATAACGGAAAGGAACTTGTCACCACGTTCCGCATGATGTCAAAACTGTCCCGTACCTCGGATGAGTTCGGGATCACGATCCGTGAGATGCTCCGGAACAATGATGTGGAAGAAAAAAGCATCACGGGAACGATCATCGCCTCCGTGGTGCCGAATGTGATGCATGCCCTGACCGGGGCGGTGGTCCGCTACCTGAACTGTGAGCCGCTGATCGTGGGACCCGGCGTGAAGACCGGTATCAGGATCATTACGGAAAACCCGCGTGAGATCGGCGCGGACAGGATCGTGGATGCGGTGGCGGCATATGAGAAATACGGCGGCCCCGTGCTCGTGCTGGACTTCGGAACGGCGACCACCTATGACCTTGTGACCGCGGACGGCGAGTTCGCGGCCGGTATCACGGCACCGGGCATAAGGATCAGCGCGAAGGCGCTCTGGGAGGATACGGCCAAGCTTCCCGAGATCGAGATCAAAAAGCCGAAGTCGATCCTGGCGCAGGAGACGATCTCGAGTATGCAGGCAGGCCTTGTCTACGGACAGATCGGCCAGACCGAATACATTATCGAACAGGTGAAAAAGGAAACGGGATATCAAGACCTGAAGGTCGTGGCCACAGGCGGCCTCGGGAGTATCATCTGTTCCGAGACCGACCGGATCGATGTCTACGACCGGGAGCTTACCATTGAGGGACTTCGTATCATATATGAAAAAAATCAGGATCGGAAGCGTTGAGCTTCGGAACAATCTGATACTGGCACCGATGGCAGGGATCACAGACCTGCCATTTCGTTTGCTCTGTGCGGAAAACGGCGCGGGGCTTACCTGTATGGAGATGATCAGCGCGAAAGCGATCCTCTATCATAA
>JAILLW010000019.1 GCA_024692955.1 Lachnospiraceae bacterium
CGGTAAAAGAGATCCTCTTGAGAAGGAACATGCATATATTTACTCGGCTCTTGTGAAATGTCCCATCTGCGGTAAGTCCTTATATGGCAGACCGACTAGAAGGCGTAAGAGAAAAGACGGAAGTCTGTATCCGGTTTATTAGTCATACTGTTGTAGGACTACCATGGGATCATCGAGCGGGAAAACTATAATAACCCTAAATCTGAGGATAGTAAACAGCCGGGGCTTCTTCCTATACCAGATACAACGAAGGAATTGAGATAGAGGTTGATACGGTAGAGGAAGAACGCAGAAAAGGTCTTGCTACAATCGTGAGTGCTGCATTGATCTTACGCTGTCTTGATGAAGGATTATATCCGAGCTGGAATGCCCAGAATATGAAATCAGTTCGTCTGGCAGAAAAGCTTGGATATGAATTTGATCATGAATATACCACATATGAAGTGTCCGGAGAAGATCGGACGCATTGATCCGGACAAAGATTAAAACTATGGCCGGATTTAAGGTGATCGGGTTTGCAAGAGTATTTGACGGAGAGACTTCCTATGTGGAGATTCCAAAGCTCTGGGATGAGATCAAAGATAGATATGCTGACAATGTCTGGAAAGGAAATGCACCGGAAAACGCTGTTGAAAAAGCGATCTGGATTCCTGTGAAAAAGAAATAAGCAGGAGGGCGGAAGAATGGATCAAACCGTTTCGGATGGACGGTAAGGAGCAGGCAGACGTATGAGTATAAGAACAAATTATGAAAAATGGTATGAAGGAGATGATTATTACTGGGGCACAGAACCGGGCAGTTTTCTTGATGAATTGGCGGATCTGAACCCTCCCTCTGCCGGGAAAAAGGTGCTTGATATAGGCTGCGGCGAAGGAAAAGATGCCGTTTATATGGCTCAGAAAGGCTATGAGGTATCTGCGTTTGATCTGACCGAAAACGGTATCAGAAAAACCATTGCTCTAGCTGAAACCAGAAACGTCAGGATCAATGCTTATGTTGATGATATCAATTCATTCGATATCAGTGAGCAGTATGATATCATTTATTCTACAGGAACGGTTCAATATCTGTTCGATGAAAATAAGGCTGATTTCTTCAGGAAACTTGAGAAGATAACCAGGCCTGACGGGGTCGTATTCATCAATGTATTTGTTGAAAAGCCATTCCTCGAATTGCCGCCTGACTGGGATAAAGAAGAGAAGATGTGGAAGCCGGGCGAACTGTTTACTTATTTTGCCGACTGGAAATTTGAACGTATCGATGAGGTCATTTTCGAGGATCAAAGCGGCGGAGTTCCGCATTATCACTGCATGGATACGATTATCTGCAGAAAGATAAAGGAATATGTTCAGACCGGTACAGATGCTGAAAAGCAGGTTATATGTTTTGAATAACTGCTTTTTAGCACGTTAATCGGAAGAAAGAGGCCAGATGAAATATGCATTTTGTGGACGCGAAAGGTCTGCTCACCGGCAGTGGCGGACATTATGGAATGAATATATACAGGGGATGTTCCCACGGCTGTATTTATTGTGACAGCCGCAGTCGGTGTTATCAGTTTACACATCCTTTTGAAGACATAGAAGTTAAGCGGAATGCTCCGGAACTCTTAGAGTCGGCTCTTCGCAAAAAAAGAAAAAAGGGTATGATCGGAACCGGCTCAATGTCGGATCCGTACATGCATTGTGAAGAAGAGTTACGACTGACAAGGAAGTGTCTTGAGATCATACTGAAATATGGTTTCGGTGCCGCAATACAGACTAAATCAGATCGTATTCTTCAGGATATCGATCTGCTGGATGAAATAAACAGGTCCGCAAAGTGCGTTGTGCAGATAACTCTTACAACCCGGGATGATGATCTGTGCCAGATACTGGAGCCGAATGTCTGCAATACAAAAAGGCGGATCGAAGTGCTGGAGGAAATGCAGAAGAGAGGCATCCCTACGGTTGTGTGGATGACGCCGATCCTGCCTTTTATCAATGATACGGAAGAAAATATAACATTTATCCTGAATGAATGCGTTCGGGTCGGCGTAAAAGGCATTATAGATTTCGGCATGGGACTGACGCTCAGGGAGGGAGACCGGGAGTATTATTACGCGGCACTTGACAGACATTTTCCGGGGATGAAGGAGCGGTACATCAAACGCTATGGAAATGCCTATGAACTGCAAAGCCCAAGAGCCGGGGAACTGGAAGAAATATTCCATCGGACCTGCAGGGAAAACGGGATTCTGTCAAGTCCGGAGGAATGTTTCCGGTTTATGCATGAACTGCCGGAGAAGTATCCTCAGATGAGCATATTTGACCTGTAAAGAAGGAGGCGGCATATGAGAATAAAAACAAAGTATGAAGCGACCGAAGAAGAGATAAGAAGCCTGTTTCGGGCACACGGAATCGGAAAAGCCGGGAAGAGTGCCGCGCTTGGAGACGGTGAGTTCAATTCCGCATTTAAGGTGACCTGTGAAGGCGGAAAGGATTACGTACTCAAGATCGCGCCGCCAAAAGAAGCGACGGTATTAAGCTATGAGAAGAATATGATGGACTCGGAGGTATATTGGTACCGCATGATGAAGGAGAATACCGATATACTTTGTCCCGACATCTACGCTGTGGAAATGTGATTTTTCGGCCTTGCGCTTATAGAGGAGGTGGAAAAGTATGTAAGGTATGAGCCCGATCATCCCAATTACATACGCAATACCGCTGATGCGCGGGATATGTACGATATAGCGTTCGGCATTCTTGACTGAAGCATGGAGGATACACCGATTAAGACAGACCGCCGGAAAATTATGGAGGTTGTACTTTGAGACGGAATGGGCAATAATATAAGGTGTGTAAAGTTGAGCGGAGACAGGTATGAGTATAATTTCTCCGGTACTTGGCAATTACATAATGATCGGAACTGCTGGGACTGTGGGTAATGCTGGACTCCAACGTTCATCTGAAAAGAAGGACGATAAACGTTACCCGCCTCATGATCCTTCTTATTTTCGCGGAAGCGGTATGCTGGTGCGTGGAAAGATATACCCGGGAGATCGGGTATCTGACCTGTAGGTAAAAAGCGGAGAATGGAGATGGTTCCATGCCATCGGGAAACTTCTGCGGCGCGAAAACGGAGTGCCCCTTTCCTATGTGGGAATGTTCGCTGACATTACCGACAGGAAGAAAGAACAGGAAAATTCTGATAATCAGGAGCGAAAGATATGAATGAGTTTACGGAATCGGGAAAAGTATTGATCATCAGCAGTTCGGACAGTTTTCTGGCGAAAAGCCTTGTCACGAAGCTGGAGGGAGTGGACATCCGGGCAGTGTTTTCGCATTCAAAGATCCGGGAGATTGAGGATCATATCGCTGACACGGAGCTGGTGATCCTGTTTATGAGCGAAGACATTGAAGAAACTCCGGAAACGCTCGTCTATCTGAAAGATACGATCCAGGACAGGGATATGGGCTTTATCCTCATCGGAGAGGAACCTCAGTATGAAACCGTAAAGAAAACGATCCCGGAACAGACAGTTACGGAATGGTTCAAACGCCCGCTTGACATCGACCGGCTGATAAAGAAGGTCACCTCCTACCTGAATGAGAACACGGGAGAAATGCGCAAGAAGACCGTACTCATCGTGGATGATGACATTACTTATCTGAGAACGGTATATGAATGGCTGAGGGGCAGTTATCATGTGGGCATGGCATCGAACGGGGTGCAGGCGATCAGTTATCTCGCAAAGAACAAGGCGGATCTGGTACTGCTTGACTACGAAATGCCGATCGCGAACGGTCCGCAGGTCCTGTCCATGCTGAAAAACGACGCGGAGACAGGACAGATCCCCGTAATGTTCCTTACGGGACGCGGAGACAAGGACAGCGTTCTTTCCGTGGTCGGACTGAATCCTGTAGATTATCTTTTAAAGACGATCGATAAGGAAACCCTGCTGAAGAAACTGGATGATTTCTTCCGGGACAAAAAGATAAGATCGGTACAGTAAACAAGGAGGAGCGGCCTGATGGCATCGGAAGCAAAGACGTTGAAACTGAATTATAAGAGAACCTTTCTGATCGGATTCGCATTTTTCGGGATCCTTCTGCTGTGGCAGGTATATGATTCCTGGTGCCCGACATTCCTGACGGATATCTTCGCGCGAAGAATGTATCATATCTCCTCTGCCCAGCTGAAGGCGGGGGATCCGGACAAGATCCTGAATGTCCAGTGGATCGTCGGGATCATCATGGCCTGCGACAATCTGGCCGCCCTGATCCTTCTTCCGATCTTCGGAAACCTTTCGGACAGGACGAGGACGCCCATCGGAAAGAGAATGCCCTTCATCCTGACGGGGACAATGGTCTCTGCCATCGCCTTCCCCTTCATCCCGCTCTTTTTTCACTATAACAATGTGGCCGGGATGGTGATCATCATGTCGATCGTTCTGATCTTCATGATGATGTACCGGAACCCGGCGGTGGCCCTTATGCCGGATATTACCCCGAAACCCTTAAGGGCAAAGGCAAACGGGATCATCAATATCATGGGATATCTTGGAGGCGCTTTTGCGACGGTACTGGGGATCTTCCTGAAGCTTTCGGATTACATCAATGTGGAGGATGAAGCGAGGAAGCTCTGGATCATCGAGATCCCGTTTATCGTGGCCTCCCTGCTTATGGTCATTTCCGCCTTCGTACTTTTCGCCGCGATCAAGGAGAATAAGCTGGCGGAAGAACTGAAAGAGGAGATGGATCTCGGAGAGAAGATGGCGGCTATTGAGAACCCCGTTGATGACGATGCTCCGATGCCGAAAGCAAACCGCAACATGCTCCTTTTCATTCTCCTTGCGGAATTCCTGTGGTTTATGGCAGATAACGCCATCGGCACCTACATCGGAAACTATGTGATCTACTATCTGAACTCGGTATCCAGCGCAACCATGATCCTTACCATAGCGGGCGGCGCGGCAAGCGTTCTCGGCTTTGCCATTGCCGGAAGCGTTGCGGACAGGATCGGCAGGAAGTGGACGATCTGCACCGGTCTTTTCGTAACGGTCGCGGGCATGATCGTGATGTGCTTTGTGGCTCCCACGGGAAATGTGACCGGTCCGAACGGAGAATTCTCCTTCCCGTCGATCCTTTTTATCGTATGGGCGATCAAGGGCTTCGGCATGGCACTCGTTCACAACTGCTCGTTCCCCATGGTCGTGGAACTCTGCTCCAGCAGGAGGATCGGACGCTTTACCGGATATTATTACGCGGCGAGTATGTCGGCACAGACCATCACACCTGTCCTTTTGGGCCTTGTGTTTAAGGTAACGCTTCTATGGCGGGCGCTCCCGGTATACTCAACGATCCTGTTTGCGTTCAGCCTTCTGGTATTTATGGCATTCGTTAAGAACATCAAAGCGAAAAAGGTCGGGAACCTGCACGGCCTCGAAGCTCTGGACGGAGACTGATATGCTCATATACATTGCGATCGCCGCTGCGGCCATCTTTCTTCTCTACATCTTCGCCCTTGCTCCCGGACATGCGACCCGGGCGCAGAAAGAGATCTTTGTAGGAAGGAATTTTGCCCATCGGGGGCTCTATGAAGAGGACCAGAGCATTCCCGAAAATTCTCTTGCTGCTTTTGAACGGGCAGCAAAAGCCGGTTACGGAATGGAACTTGACGTCCAGCTGAGCCGTGACGGACAGGTGGTCGTATTTCATGACGATACCCTGAACCGGGTCTGCGGAGTGGATTCGCGGGTTGATGCTCTTGATTATGCCGGGCTCCGGGAACTCCGGCTCTGCGGGACCGAAGAGAGGATCCCTCTTTTTACCGAGGTATTAAAGGTAGTGGACGGCCGCACCCCGCTGATCGTGGAACTGAAGAACGGCCCGAGGAACCGCGAGCTCTGTGAAAAAACGCTGGCGATCCTGAAAGAGTATCACGGCGATTACTGCATCGAGAGCTTTCAGCCCTTTATCACAGCCTGGTTTCGGTTTCATGCTCCCGGGATAATGCGGGGATTCCTTTCCCAGATGCCGGAGGTGTATTTAAAGGGAGGGCTGTCGAAAGCGGCAGGAGCACTTCTTGGCAGAAGCCTTTTCAATTTCGCCGCGAGACCGGACTTCATCGCGCATCAGATCGGAAAGAAGACCGTAAGCACTAGGATCGCGGAGGCTCTCGGCGCGGTAAAGACGGCCTGGACCTCCCATGATGAGTCCGCCGAGAAAGAATATGATATCGTGATATTTGAATACTACCGGCCGAAGATCCGGTTTAAAGAAGCAATTTCCCGATGCTGACGGGAACCTCGCCGCTGATCTTTTCCCTCGATCGGAATGCGTTTCTGACCGGGGGTTTCTTTTCGAGAAGGAGTATGATGGTGGATCCGCCGTACTCAAAATATCCTTTTTCCATACCCGCATATACTTCCTGACCGGGATAGGACTTTTTAAGATCCGTGATCTTTCCTACAAGCAGGGCGCCGATCTCCATCTGAACGATCCGCCCGAACCTTGGATTCCGGATCACTGTATATTTTCTGCTGTTTTCCACAAAGACCGGAAACTCGGAAAGAGCCGCGGGCCGGACGCAGTGCAGGATTCCGGGGATCGTCCGCTTTGCGCGCAGGGTACCGCTTCCCGCATACAGGTAGCGGTGATAGTGCTTCGGAGTAAGCCGGAAGATGAGAGCGTATCCACCGCTGAAGGATTTCGCGAGCTTTTTGCTCTTCAGGAGCTCTGAGAGCACGTAGCGGCAGTGCTTGATCTCAAAGACGGAATCCTCGCGGATCCGTTTTACGGTGAGAAGCCCGTCGCAGGGAGAGATCAGAACGGAATCCCTGTCAGCGGAAGACGGAAGAGAGGGAAGATATTCTTCTTTCAACTTTCTGGTAAAAAAGTCATTGAAGGAAGAGTATCCGCCGGGCGGGATCGCAAACCGTTCACGGTCGATCCGGTTCTTTCTTGCAAAATAAGGGATGACAGGGGCGGAAAGCCCTGATGAAAAGAAACGGGCAGCCGCCTTTGAAACGGAAGGGTGTACCAAGATCTTCAGAAGGACCCTGCCCGGAACCGTTCGATAAAGAAAAAGGATCAGAGGGGATTCTTTCATAGTCAGGCCCGGTCTTTAATAAGCATTCCGACGGTGATCAGGACTCCGATCAGAACCAGAATGAGGTATACCTTAAGCCCCGGTTTTCTGATCTCAACCGGAGTAATGAAGCCGGCAGCGCAAAGGAAGAGCAGGATAAGATAGGGAAGATCCCCCCGAAACAGTCCTTTCGCCTCCAGCAGGTAGACAAAGGGAAGCAATACCGATACGGGTGTGACCGGGATCCCGAGATAAGCGGTCCTTCTTCCTTCCGTGGTCTTCTGACGCTCCTCTTCGAGTACGTTGAAATAGGCAAGCCGGATCAATGCCGCAAGGACAAAAAGGGCCGTGAGGATCATAGAGGAGACCTTCCGGTCCGTGATCATATAGACGAAGATCGCAGGGGTTACACCGAAGCTTACAAGATCACTCAGAGAATCGATCTGGATCCCGAAACGCTGTTCCTGTTCCGTCCGTTTTCTCGTGGACGCGACCATGCCGTCAAACATATCGCAGAATCCGGATACCATAAGAAAGATCGCGGCATCAAGAAAACGGCCGTTGATCGACATCAGTATGGAAACAAAGGCACTGAGCATTCCCGCGTAAGTCAGGACCACAGTGTAATTATAGAAACCGAGAGGTGTTTTTCTTTCTTTCATTCGATTCGCTCCGACCGTATGGACAACACTCAAAAACGGCCGGGATCAGCATATTGACAACAACTTTATCCATTATATGTCACGGGGGTGAAAAATACAAGAAAGAGAAACAATGTGCGATCACCTCTTTTCATATTCACAGAGAGTGATAAAATACTGTTATGAATATCACAAAGTATCTGACGATCCTGCTGTTTCTTTTCATATCGGGGAGTGTGACAGGATGGGGCATCGAAGTGCTCTTCCGGCGCTTTATCAGTACGGCGAACCCGGAACGCCGCTGGATCAATCCCGGATTCCTTATGGGACCTTACGTGCCCCTGTATGGCTGGGGACTGGTGGTGCTTTATGCCATGGCGAGTATTCCGATCCCGATCGAAAATGAAACCCTCCGGAAACTGGTGCTCTTTGCGCTGATGGCCGTATGTATGACTCTGATCGAGTTTCTGACCGGTATGTGGTTTTTAAAGAAACAGCACGTAAGACTCTGGGACTATACCGCCCGCCCGGGGAACATAAAGGGAGTGATCTGCCCGCTCTTTTCTTTCTTCTGGGCCATCATCGGAGCATTTTACTATTTCATCCTTCATCCGCGTGTTCTGAATGCTCTTAACTGGCTTGCGGACAATATGGCATTCTGCCTCGTGATCGGCTTTTTCTACGGGATCTTCGCGGTAGACGTCGTCTATTCCTTCCGCCTGGTGGCAAGGATCCGGCAGTTCGCTGCGGAGAACGATATCATCGTACGCTACGAGATGCTGAAATCGAATATCCGTGCCGGACTTGAGGAAAAAAAGGAAAAATGGCACTTCCTTATGCCGTTCCGCTCTGAGGTGCCCATCCGGGAACACCTCGAGCGCTACCTTCAGCTGATGGCTGCTTTTTATGAGGATAAGATCGGTGAAAAGCTGAACCGAAGGCGCTGAAAACCGTTGTATCATTGACAGAAAACGGCTTAAATACTATACTTAATGTGCATTTCTTTTTATTCACAAATGAAGTGATCCCACTTGTTTGTGATGGATTTCGATAAACGGAGGTATGGCGAGGTATGAAGAATCTGAAGATGAAGACAGTGATCATCGGGATCGTCGGGATCATGACCGCTGTCGGTATTGCGCTCCTTTGCATTCTTGCATCGGTGAATTCCAACAGGATCCTCAAGGAAAAGATCAATGAGAATATGTCAATGTATCTTGATAGCCAGGTAAGATCGGTCGAAGAATTCGTCCGGAAGTCGGAACAGACCCTGAAACTCTTTTCGGAGAGCGGGATCGTAAAACAGTTGATCAAAGAAGACTATGCGAACGGCCAGGGAAGCCTTGAGAGAGATCTCCCCGAGTTTAATGATGAGACCTATAATACGGCCGCATATTACGCGGATAATTATCCGAGCTACCCCGAGGCACAGGGATATACCATGAGTTTCTACGGAGACCTCACCAATTGGGAGGGGCTCTATATCGGAAACTATGAAACCCGTATCCTTGCCTATTCGGTTCCCCCCGTCATCGGAAGGGTTCTTCGTCCCGATCCCGCGAAGAACGAGGAACTTATGAACAATATGAAGAAGAACATAAACGGTGTCTATGATGCGGGTATCATCGTATCGCCGGGAACCGGCCAGCTTTGTCTTTCCATGTACTGCCCGGTACTTGAGGACGGCGAGATGATCGGCTATGTAGGTGCCGGAGTGTTCCATTCCGAACTCGAAAATATCCTTACCCAGTCAACCTTAAGCGGAAGCAGCACCAGCAACTTCTACATGATCAATACACAGACGGGAATCGTCTTCACCGACACGGAAGTATCGGAAGATGAAAAGGAATCCGTGATCGCGCAGGAAACCACACGCCCCGTACTGCTTGAGGTGATCGGTCACAGCGCATCGGCGGATCAGGGACAGTTTGAGTTTAAGGATCCCGACAGCGGGAAAACGCTCATCGTCAATTTCAAAAAGATCCCGGGCTATGACTGGGCACTTGTACTTACGGCCGAAAAGAGCGAACTCTATGCGGCATCTTCAAAGAACCTCATTACCATGGTGATCCTCGGTGTGATCGCGTTCGCGCTGATCATCGCACTGGTAACCTTCTTCGCAATCAGACTTTCCGCTTCCCTCGTTCAGACCGTGAACGAACTCGACCGGGCAGCAGGCGGTGACATTTCTTCGGATGTTACGATCAACAGTTCCATTCTGGAGATCAATCAGATCGGAAACAGCCTTGCCCGGTTAAAACAGAAACTTACGGATATCATTCTGAAGACAAAGGATATGTCGAGAGACTTAAGTGTTGCGGGAAGCGATCTTGCGGGATCCGCGGATCAGGCTTCCACGACTTCGGCCCATGTAACGGGTGCCGTTCAGGAGGTATCGAGAGGAGCGGCTTCTCAGGCCGAATCCGTTCAGACCGCCGCGGAATGCACGGATTCCATGGGACATGACATTGATGATATCTCCGCGAACATCTCGAAGCTCGATGAAGCGACCGGCAATATGAAGACGAACTGCGACAAGGTAGCTTCCGCTCTGAAGGAGATCGTAGCCTCGAATGAAAGTGTTTCGAACGCGATCTCCGAGATCGGACAGACGATCTCCGCGACGGACAGGAGCGCGAACGAGATCGCGAAGTTCTCCGATGCCATCAACAATATCGCATCGCAGACCAACCTCCTTTCGCTGAACGCCTCCATCGAGGCGGCCCGTGCGGGAGAATCCGGAAGAGGCTTCGCGGTTGTTGCTGATGAGATCAGACAGCTGGCCGATCAGTCCAAGAACAGCGCGGATGAGATCAAGACGATCATTGACAAACTCATCGTGGACGCGAAGGCATCCGTAAAGACCATGGATACCCTGAATGAGAGTTTCCATGCGCAGGGCGAGCAGATCATTTCCACCCAGCATGATATGGATGAGATGGCAGGCAATGTTTCGGTGGTATCCGAAAACTCCAGGTCGATCAGCAAGATGGTCAGAAATCTGGAAAGCGCCAAGGTTTCTCTGGTAGGCATCGTCGAGAGCCTCTCGGCCATCTCCGAGCAGAATGCGGCTTCTACCGAGCAGACCAGCGTATCCATGAACGAACTGGATGTGACCTTCTCGGTGATCAACGAATCGGCAGCTCAGCTCCGTTCGCTGGCTTCGGATCTGTCCGAAACCATCAGCTACTTCAAGTAAGAGACCGGAATACCGGCTTCAGAAGAACAAAAAGGAAGTCCCGTCACCAGGCGGGGCTTCCTTTTTACGTAAAACCGGGCGGGGTACCCGGCTGTCCGGGATGTCTACAGATGCTTGATAAGCTCTTCGCGAACCTTGTCCATACGCGGGTCGGACAGACCGAAGTCCATCTGCTTATAGCTCCAGGCCGAACGGGCAATACCGAATTTCTCAAAGACACGGTTGATCACGCGATACCAGGAGAGGGTGTCTTCCGGGCTTGCCACATCGATCACCCCGTATTCTCCGCAGTAAAGGGGAACATCCGCTTCCTTTGCCTTTTCGATCGCATCGGCAAACATCTTTTCAAAGTATTCTTCGGTCGCACCGCTTTCCGAAAATGCCACTCTGGCATCACGATCAAGAGCATCCGTCCAGTATGCGCCCTGATGGGTAAAGGCAAAGGGCTCATAACAGTGGAAATTGTAGATGATATTCTCATCGGTGGGAGGATCCAGGTATTTTACGGTTGAAACCGCATTGTGATGATAACTGCCGACCAGGATGCGGGTATCCGGCGCGAAGGCGCGGATCCTTTTTACACAGGTCTGCCAGATCCGGTTCCAGGGACCGATAAACCGTTCTTCCGTCACCTCGTTAAGAAGCTCGAAGAAGATCGTATCCGGACGGTCACCGAAGCGCTTTGCGAACGCTTCCCAGAGAGAGTAAAAGTTTTCCTGATACTTTTCACTCTCAAAAAAGCCGGCTTCGTTTTCGCCTGCGTCGAAGGAAAAGCCAAGGGTCTTATGAAGGTCGATCACGATCTTAAGCCCGTACTTTGAAGCGAGTTCCACAGCCTTTTCAATACGGCGGAAGCCATCCTCCTTAATACTCATATCCTCATTCTGAAGGATATTGTAGTCGACGGGGAGTCTGACATGATCCGCCTTCCAGGAAGCGATCTTCTCAAAATCCTTTTCCGTGATGAAATTGTTGAGACGATCTTCGCTGTAATCACACTGGGACATCCACCCGCCGAGATTAACGCCTCTTCTTAAATCGAGCTGCTTCATAAAAGTCCTCCTTTTATTGTTTTTTTCTATGCTCTTCTTTTATTATATACATCTGTTCATCCACATGCTTTACCAGTTCTTCCACATTGGTATCCGGGGAAAGAACCGTCGTATAGCTTCCGCAGCTGGCGGCGATCCGGTAGCCGAGACTGCGGCTCCGCTCTTCAAGAAAAGCTTCCATGTTCGAAATGATCCCGGAGCAGTCTGCAGGGCCCGGGACGAAAGCCAGCATCTCATCACCGCCGAACCGGACGAACAGGGAATCCTCCGGACAGCATTTTTTCAGAGCTTCCGCCACGGACGCGATGGCCTTGTCTCCCTTATCGTGGCCAAGCGAGTCATTGATCTTCTTTAAGCGGTCAAGGTCCGCCATAATGACGGAAAGAGGGACTCCGTTGTTTTCCGGCGCGTTTTTAAGCGCATCAAAAGCTCCCCGGAAAGCCAGGCGGTTATAGAGACCCGTCAGGGAATCCAGTTTGTACATATCCTCAACCTTCTGAAGCAGGAACTGCTGATAGAGGATATTGATATAGCCTCCGATCCCCTCACTGATCATGTTGGAGATCCCGGCGGTCTTGGAATACTCGGTCAGATCATAAGAAGGGAAGGAATAGCAGACAAAGCCCATGGGCTCGTTCATATAATCAAGCGAGTTGAAGATCAGAGGATATCCGGTATTCAGGTGCTCCCGGAAATAGGGCCCGATATCGGCCTTGGAAAAGGGAACCGGTTCGTTATCAGGGAATTCGGAATCATATAAAAGGAGATATTCGTCCGGGTGCTCCTTTGAAAGGAAATAGTTCCGATCCGTGCGAAAACAGTCTCTGTTCAGGATGCAGATCGTATGGGGCATATAATACTGACGCATATTGAACACGAGCTCCTTCAGGGCGGGACTCGTATGCATGGTAGCCGCGGTGATATGCTGGCGGCGGATATCATCCTGATAACGGTAAAACTTCATATTGAAAAGCTTCAGAGCATCGTAGGAATTATCCGTACAGCGGGGACAGCCGCAGGATTCGTTCGGAACCATTCGCGGAAGAACGGGGTAGATCCCTCCCGCTTTCCCGCAGAAGCACTTAATAACGGCTTCCGCCGTGGCATCCGAAAGCTCGGGAGTCCGGCAGCTCACCGTAGCGATGGCTGGAGAAGAAAGAAAAACTTCATCATATCCGTCAAATCCGGTGATCATGATATCATCAGGAACCAGGATCCCCGCGTTCTTAAACACATCCAGCACATTTAGAGCCATAATGTCATTCGCACAGATCACCGCTTCCGGAAGATGGCCTCTTTTTAAGAGCTCGGACGCGGCCTGCCTTGCCGGAGTGGCCCAGAATTCACCGTAGCTCACCATATCCTCGCGGAAGGGGATCCCGTTTTCTTCGAGCACCTTTCGAAAGACAAGAAGCCTCTCCTCGGAAAACGGATTGTCTTTGATCCCGGCCATAAAATGGGGCTCCTTTACACCGTGATCCTCGATCACATGACGAACGATCCCTTCAAACCCCTTCGCATAGTCAAAGCGGATCATGGTGGTGTTTTCGTAATCTCCGTCTACCACCACCACGGGGATCGACCGGGCGGAGGCCCTTTCGATCAGCATTTCGGAGATTCTTCTGCTCTTGATCTTTTCATCCATGATGATGACCACATCCGTGACATCATAATCGATGGCATCAAAGACGCTGGTCTCGGAGATATTTTCCTCACCCCAGTAAAGGTCGGAATTGATGGCATAGATAAAGAGCCGGCAGTTGACCCGGATCAGCTTTTCGTTCAGCTGCTCGATAAAGGTATGTATTTTGGGATCGTAGATCCTCGAGGTACAAAGGGCCGCGATCTTTTTGTCTTCAAACATGACTTCGGTTCTCCCGGTCTGACCGATAAAATCCGCTCCATTATACCACAGAACGGGGATGAGAGGATAGTGCCTTTGACAAGGTATCGTTGACGAATCCGACGGTGGAAAGATATAATGAAAAATATGCGGGAATGCGAGAAAATCAACAGAATTTTCATATTATCGGTACTGCTTTCGGTATCCGTTTCACTGACGGGATGCGGAATCTTCACCATTTTCGGAAAGGCGGGAAAGGCAGAAGAGACCGGATCTCCGGTGGCCGTGATGACGCAGGAACCGGCTTTGCCCGATACGGAAAACAGCCCGGAATCCGCTCCGGGGCCTTCTTCCGATGAACAGACGCCGGAGACGGACAAACCGGAAAATGAAAAGGAAGAAGCTGCGGCAGTATCCGTGAACGATCATGTGATCGATGTTTATTATCTGAGGGACCTTAAATATGAAAATGCCCAGCCCCCGCACTTTTACTGTATTCGGGAATCCTTTTCCGTAGCGGACGAGTATGAGGGACTAAAGAAAAAGCTGGAGGAATTCGACGGGGAAACGGAGGCGGAGCTCGATGCGGAATTCAATGATTTCGGCGAGGAGATCGCGGAAGTAAGGGAAATGACAGGAGATGATCCGCAGACGGAATATCTGGATTATCATTTCGGAGTATCCCTTGCCCTTATGCGGGCTGACACGAAAGTATTTTCCTTTACCAAAATCAGAAATTACGTAAGCTCGGACCTTCTGTCGCGACGTATCGTGACGGGATATAACTATGATACCGCTTCCGGAAGGAAGCTTGCTCTTACGGACATAGTTACCGATACGGATGCTCTTTGCGATGCGGTCGAGTTGAAGCTTTCGGAAGAGGATTATTCCGCCGAAACCTTCGACCGGATCTTTTCGGAAATTGACCGGTCATTGAAGGAGGCCGGAAACCCGAGTAGCGAAAGCCTTTCCTGGACGGCGGGGTATGAGGGGCTGACCTTCTACTTCAATACGACGGTGAATTATAACGTTTTTTCCCGTATGAGCGGAGCCTTTAGCGTGTTTCTGCCGTATAAGGCTTATCCTGAACTCTTCCGGGAGGAGTACACGAAGACGGATTATGCTTATGTGCAGGATATTACGATCGGATCCCCCTGGTCAGAGGACTTCTGGATCGACAGCGATAAAGACGGGGAATATGAGGAACTCTGCGTCGGCGGCACGACGGACAAGACCGGATTTTATACCTCACTTTACGCGGGAGGAGCGGAATATCCCTACAATGAGTTGGAATACGGTACCGCTGCCGAGGTGAGCGGTTTTCTTACGCGGGATACCGGCGGATCCTACAGGATCTATATACAGCGCAATCTGGATGACGGCGTGATCAGTACGGATGTCTATGAGGCAGCAAAATCCGGTATTCATTATCTGGATTCGTTTTCGGGGAGTCTCCGGTATACGGAGTATGATCCGGACAGCTTCAGCGCAGTATACGGATACACGTTTACGAATCCTCAAAGCTTCCGCATATGTACCCTGAATCTGATGATGGGCCGGAATTTCACGACAGGAAGCTACAGGACGGATGAATCGGGGCTTCCGGCTGCGGACAGTGATTATGTCGAATTCGATAAGGCTTATTATGACATCGAGCCGAAGGAGGATCTCCGGGTGCTGATCGTGGACCGGGACGGGAACGGGATCGAAGAAGGTATACTAAAGAAAGGCACCGCCGTTCGCCCGTACCGTTGCAGCGCGGACGCGGAAGAAAACGCGGTCCTTGATGTAACGGATACGGAGGGCACGATCTACCGCCTTGAAATACAGTATGATGAGGAAGTGTTCGGCTGGACGTTCAACGGTTCGGAAATATCCCGGTACTTTGAGGGGCTGGCATATTATTAGGAAAGAGTGGAAATGGGCAGGAAGCTGACGGCAATTCTGAGTTATCTGTTGATCTTTGCGATGCTGATCACCACAGCATCGATAAACGGTCTTGCTGAGACAAAGGATTGGAGTGTAACAGATGAAGTAACGGAAGACACCTTTGAGGATACGGATTCCGTATCCGCGGATGAGGATGGAGAAAATACGGGTGCCGGCGATGAGGAAGATCCCGCGGAAGATGATATCGTGGATGAAGAAACCGAAGAAGAGGCTCCTGAAGGCATTGAAAACATAGGTACGAAAGAGGAGATGCCGGGAGATTCCGGGGATGTGGATTCTGAAGAAACTGTGGAAGAGGTGGCAGAAGAGACTTCGGAAGGATCAGATAGAGAAGATGAGCTTTCCGGTGAAGCAATCGAGCCCGTGGGCTATGTATATGTGGAGGAATCCTCTTATACGATTACTTTTGAAGGACTGAAGAACGGTCAGGTTATTACCGATTCTTATGTGAATGATGTAACTTCCGAAACCGGCATTATCGGGCTTATGGCGGATAATCATAAGGAGCTTCTAAACCCGGATTCGCTGTTCTACAAAAATCTGGTCGGCGGGAACAATACCGTACGGGGCTGGGATCTTTATACGAACGGAAGCTTTACGAAACATCTTGATGCACATTTTTCTGAAGAGAATGAGCAGGAGTTTAAGATCGCGCCGAAACAGGATTATCATTTCCGGGCAGAGCAGTGGCAACGGGTATCGGAGAAAATCGTCGTGGACGCGGTCTCCGCGGTTTATTATGACGGAAGATCCCATGTATCTTCGGATGAAAAGCTGAGCGCAAAGGATAAAAAGAAAAAGGCAAATGATCTTAATATCCGGGTATCCTATCTTCCGGCAGGACCAGAAGTTCATTACGGAGATGAGGCACAGGAATTCCTCCGTCTCGGGAAGGATTATAAGATCACCTATAAGAACAATAAGAACGCATCCCTTGAATGGTTCAGACTGGCAAGCAGGAGCCTTCCTTTTGATGACAAGCCGGTTTCCGCTCAGAAACTCATACCTGCCGGTAATTGTAAGGTTGCGATCTCGGATAATATTGAGGAAGAGAGTATTGGCAGTACCACAGACGGGAACTACAGGCACTTCAACTACGGTATTGACTGGGACAACTATCTCAATATGCCGGCAGACTATGTGAAAGGTGTATTCATTTTTAGGGAAAAGGATAAACTTCCGGGTACCTACAAGATGAGTATTTATCCCTACGGCCCCGGCGTGGATCATGATTTCGTACTGAATCTGAAATACAGGAGAACGGCGATCTCCACGGAAAATGCAGTAAAGAAGGGGCTTTTAAAGGTGACTCCGCATACGGCCTTCTATAACGCCGGGGGGTCACTGCCTTCCGGTCTTCAGATACTCTTTAATGGAGAGCCCAATCAGATCGGATTAAGCGAATTCAAGTTCAGCGGTCAGGCGTTTCCGATTAAGGATATGGATGAAATCGAAACAACCGTGCGCATCTATGCGAAGAACAACAAGAAACCTCGAAAGAAACCTTATCTTGTGCTGGAAGGCGACGGATATATCTTTAAGGGCAAATCGAAGACGAAGTTTAATTATAGTATGTATGCGAAAACATCGATCTCGACGATCAGAGTGATCAACGCGAGAAATTACACATTGAGCCACGGAGCCCATACAAATACGCTTTCCGATAAAACCTATTCGGCAGGTGAACTATACGCGATGATGACGCCGATCTTTAGGGATAAGAAGAAGCTTGATTCGGAAGGGAGACCGAAGAATCCGAAGATCACCCTTTATCAGGCTTATTACCGGAATGCGGCGGAGTATAACGAAGGAAGGTTGAGCCTCGCGAAGATCAGCAGTAAACAATACGACATGTTCCTGACGAAGCAGGATGATCATGCTTTTCTGGTCACGGTTCAGAATAAGCCGGGGAAGTTGATCGAGGAGACCAAATACGGCTTCAGCCCGGCAACACTGAAGGATAATGCAGATAATGTTGCCCCCTATACGATCTATGATAAGGATGTAAAGATCAAAAGTGTGACCTTTATGATGGATGATCTTACCACCACATATGAATTTCCGAAGGACAAAAATGTATCTTTCACTTTTACCGGAGATGAATTCAGATTTCCGTATATTTATACCGCTACCCTGAGTAACGGGGTGACTGTGACCGGAGATTCTCTCCGGACGGAATACAAGGATAATGTACGGACCGGAACAGCAACCGTCACCGTCTATTTGAAGAAGTCAGGGACATCATTCCCTTACGGCGGCTCCGGGAAATTCACCTTCAGGATCAAAAAGGTCGATGATAAAACACTATAATTCCCCGGCAGTTATTTCTGCCGGAAAGGGACAGGGAGAAGAGCATGTTTATCTGGTATTATGAAATCCTGTTTTTCATATCCGTAATATTGATGATCGTTTATGCCGCGAAATGGCACAAGCATTTTGATGTATACTATTCGATACTCTTCACCCTGATCCCCATCACGATCATGGGGAATCTGATGCTGGCGCGCTCGGGGAATCTCTCCGAAGCGCTGCTGGCAAACAAGATCGTCTATATAGGAGCAAGCTACCTCGGTCTTTTTATGATGTTTGCCGTGCTGAGGCTTTGCCATATCGACCTCGGAAAGCCGATCCGGATCATGTTCCTCGTCGTATCCACCGCGCTCTTTCTTTGCGCGCTGACGATGGGAAGACTTCCGCTCTTCTATGAGAGCGTGGGTTTTGAAAGAGAGAACGGGGTTACGATCCTCAGCAACAAGGTGTACGGCCCGGTGCATACATTCCTTTACCTGATGCATATCATATTCTTTGTGTTTATGTTCATTTCGCTGGCCTACAGCTACTTCTTGAAATATGATGTGCCGAACAGGACCATTTATCATCTCACGGCCCTTGTATTTTCCGCCGGTGTGGCGTTTTTCTTCGGAAGAATGATCACGAAGAAGATCGAGCTTCTGCCCCTGGTTTATGTGATCGCCCAGATCATTCTGCTCCGTATTATAGACAGGATCAGTATGTATGACGTGACGGACACCGTGATTGACTCCCTTGTTCAGACCGGCGATACCGGCTACATCTCCTTTGACAGGTCTTTCCGGTATCTTGGAAGCAACCGGACGGCGAAGGATGTCTTTCCGGAGCTGCTTGACCTTCAGATCGACCGGGGGCTCGACCGCAACCGGGGCCTTTCGGAGATACTGCTTCCGCATCTTACGGCCTTCCGGGATGAAGGAACCGCGAAGCCCTTCGAATTTGAAAGAGGAGCAAAGACCTATCATCTGGAACTGAATTATCTCTATGACGGGCCCAAAAAACGGGGATATCAGTTTCTGGTAAAAGACTATACAAGCGAGCATCAGTACATAACCATGCTGAACGACTACAACCAGAAGCTGGAGGCCGAGGTTACGAAAAAGACCGAAGGCATTGTGGAGATGCACGACCGACTGATTCTCGGCATGGCGACCATGGTTGAAAGCCGGGACAATTCAACGGGCGGTCATATCAAGAGGACTTCCCACGTGGTCCGTATGCTGATCGATGAGATCAAAAAGGATGAGCATATGAACCTCAGCCCGGAATTCTGCAAAAACCTGATCAAGGCGGCACCGATGCACGATCTCGGGAAGATCGCGGTGGATGATGATGTCTTAAGGAAGCCCGGACGGTTCACGGAAGAAGAATATAATGAGATGAAAAAGCATGCCGCGGAGGGCGCGAGGATCATCCATGAGATCCTGAAGGACACGGAGGACAGTTATTTCCATCTGATCGCGGAAAACGTGGCGCATTATCATCATGAACGCGTGGACGGATCCGGCTATCCGGAAGGGCTGAAGGGTGATGAAATCCCGATGGAGGCCCGCATTATGGCGATTGCGGATGTTTATGACGCGCTTGTCAGCAAGCGGGTTTATAAAGAGCGTATGTCCTTTGAAAAGGCCGATGCGATCATTCTTGAAGGAATGGGCACACAGTTCGACAAGCGGCTGGAACCTTTTTACATCGCCGCAAGGCCGAATCTGGAGGCTTACTATACTTCGGAGGGGGACAGTTAGGAACGGCATCATCGTTTATGTGGATCATCACTGTCTTGGCGGTCATTCTCGTTTCCGTTATGGCCGCGGAACATTTTAAGAAAAGGATCACGGATACCCTGCCGCTTTCGGCGGGGTGTTTCGTGATCCTTCTTTATCTTCTTGCCTTTTTCCGGGCGCTTTGGCTCATCGACCTTCTTTCCGCGGGGATCCTTGCGGGAACGGGGATAATTCTTTTCCGGAAAAAGGGCCGGGAGGGACTGTCTCTTATCCGCACGGTTTTTTTAAGTTATTTCCCGGAGATCCTTGCGATCCTTACGGTTCTTATCCTCCTTACGGTATCCCAGCTTTCGAAGATCGCAACCTGGTGGGATGATATCAACTTCTGGGCTACGGACGCGAAGGCCCTCCGGGCACTTGGCGGATTTGCCGGGAAATACGGGAACGCGGCGCCGGAATTCGGGGATTACCCGCCGGCCATATCGCTTTTTAAATGGTTCTTTCTTCATATGAGCCCCCGGATTTACCGTGAGGGACTGGGCTTTGGCGGCTATCTGTGTATGAATTATCTTTTCGCCCTTCCGCTCCTCGGGAATCTTTTGGGAGAAAACGGGATCCTTCATCCGGTATCTTCCGGTGATGCGAAGATAGCATTCACTGTAAAAAGGTTTGCTTCCGTTCTTCTTGGTTCCCTGCTCCTGATTCTCCTTCCGACCGTTATGAATGTGGTCTGCTTTCAGGGGACCTGTGCGGATGTGACCATGGGGATCCTCTACGGGACATTGCTGCTCTCCCTCTGGAATGACCGGGAAAACACTGTCACGGAGCCTTTTTCGCAGATCCGGGTCGCAATTTACGGCAGTATCCTGGTACTTACGAAATCCGTCGGGTTTGAATGGGCGGCCTTTGCGTTCTTCTTCTTCCTGCTTACAAAACGAACGGGGGAGAAAACGACGGACAACAGGGCTTTTCTGACGGGCGCCCGGATCTTCGCCCCGTGGCTTCTGATCCTGCTTACGGAAGCCTCCTGGCTCTGCTTCTGTCTCCTTAACAGGCGCGTCTCGAAGCTTACCTCCGCCGGGATACGGATCGCATCTTCGGGGAACGGGAGCTTTTTCGGAATCGCGAAGGAAAAGGCCCGGGCCTTCTTCGGAGGGATCCTTTTCCAGCCGATGCATACGGACCGCACCGTCTTTTTTGACCTTTCCCTGGCGGCCTTTTTCCTTCTTCTTATGGCGCTGATCGTCGTTTTCGGGATCCGGAAGAAGTACTCCGGAAAGACCCGGAACAGACTTCTCATATTTACGGCCGTTACCGCCCTGATCGCCTACGGGATCATCTTTCTTGGCCATATCTCCATTTTTGCAGGAGAGACCCAGTATGAGACCGCAGAGGTGATGGCGATCTCCATCTCCCGCTACGGGGCGCCCTTTACGGTGGGAATGATGATCCTCTTCCTCGGGATCCTGACGGAAGACTCCGCGGAAAAGGACGGTCTTTCCGGGAAGGGGGAAAGCTTTTCCGGGAAGGGTACGGACGGGCCGGAACCTTCGAGACGGGCCGCTCTTTCCTGCCTGCTCGGGGCGGTGTTCATCCTCCTTACCTGTGACTATCCGGGAGTATATGAAGGTCTTTTCGGCTACAGGGCGCATATGGATGCCGATCTTTCCTCAAGGAAAGAGATGATCGATGAGAACGGAGAAAGATTCGCCGGAATTGTATCCGGGAAGAAGGAGCTTCAGGGGAAACGGATCCTTGTACTGCAGGATCAGGACACGGTCCACTGGGTGCATAATGCATATCTGAACCTTGAGGTGTCGCCTGCGGCTCCGGTATATGAAAGCGTGAACCTGAAGGAGATATCCGGGCCGGAACTGCAAAGGACGATCGAATCGTCCCATGCCGCTTATATCTATGCCGAGAATGCGGAAGACTTCCCGGAGGGAGCTTTTCGGGATGTGTTCGGGGAAGGGCTTTTTCCGGAAACGGTCTACAGGGTAACGGAAGACGGAAAACCTTATCCCGCCGCAATCGGGGAGCCGTGAGATTTACGCGGGAGAGGGATCCGTGTTAGAATAGGTCGGTGCGTTTTAACGCAGGATGTGTAAGATAAAACTGATCAGTGAGGGGACAATGGCAAAAGAGCCGAAAACAGCGGTAGTGATGCCGGTGGCAAACGAAGAGGCGACCATGGAGCGGGTGATCGATATGATCATGGCGCTTCCATATGAGAACCTGTATTACTACCCCGTATTTGACGATTATTCAAAGGACCGGACGGCTGAGATCATCCGGAAAAAGGCGGAAGGCGAGCCGCGGATACGCCCCGTGTACTTTAAGGAATCGAAGGGCGTGATCAGCTGCTATCTGGAGGGCTATAAGAGGGCTCTTGCGGAGGGAGCGGACCGGATCATCGAGATGGACGGGGGAATGTCGCATGATCCTTCCCAGATCCCGCAGTTTATGGAAAAACTCGATGAGGGCTATGAATGTGTCTGGGGTTCACGTTTTGTAAAGGGCGGCGGGATCCGTGAACTGCCTCTTTACAGACGGATCTTAAGTTCCGGAGGAACGATCCTTTCGAACCTGGTCCTCGGAACGAGACTGAAGGATATGACGAGCGGTTATGAGGCCTTTCAGAGACATGTGCTCGAGAGCATCGATCTTGACAGGATCCTTTCGACGGGGCATATGTATCAGACGGAAATGCGCTTTTACTGCCGGAGATTCCGGGCGGTTGAGGTGCCGATTCATTATACAGGCTCCTCCTCGGGGCTTTCCGGAAGCACGGTGGCGGAGGCGCTGAAGATCCTCTTCCGGCTGAAAAAATACGAAAAGAACGTATGGAAGGACAGAACTTGAATAAGGTAAAGATACTGATCCTCGGCGCGGGACCGTCCGGGCTTGTTCTCGGAAGATGTCTCCATGACCGCGGGGAAAAGGATTTTCTGATACTGGAAAAAGAAAAGGAAGCAGGGGGGCTCTGCAGGTCCCTGACGGTTGACGGAGCGCCCTTCGATATCGGAGGCGGCCATTTTCTGGATGCGAAAAACCGTCCGGTCTGTGACCTTCTTTTCCGCTTTCTTCCGGAGGAAGAATGGAATCTTTATGAGCGGGATTCAAGGATCCGCATTCACGGGATGGAGATCTCCCATCCGCTGGAAGCAAATCTTTATCAGCTTCCCGAAACGATAAGAAATGAGTATCTGGAATCGATAAGGATCGCCGGGTGCAATACGGGCGAAAAGATGCCGGAGCGTTTCACGGAATGGATCCGCTGGAAACTGGGGGACCGGATCGCGGAGGACTATATGCTTCCCTACAACCGGAAGCTTTTCGCGGACACCCTGAACGATCTCGGGACCTATTGGCTTCATAAGCTCCCGAATGTCAGCTATGAAGAGACCCTGCGCTCCGTCCGGGAGCATCAAAGCTACGGGACCCAGCCGGGACACGCGCGCTTTTACTATCCGAAAAAATACGGCTACGGAGAGGTATTCCGCCGGATCGCGGAGAGTATTGATAATAAGGTAAGATATGACAGCAGCGTCATATTTATGGATGCCGGTGAACGCCTTGTCCGGTGCGCTGACGGGAGTGAATACCGGGCGGATCTGATCGTTACGACGATCCCCTGGAATTCCTTTGAGACCGTAGGCCTTTCTCCGGATGTAAAAGAAGGGATCAAAAAGCTCCGCTCCTCTTCGATCGAAACGAGATATGTTCAAAAGAGCGCGGGATCAAAAGCGCACTGGCTCTATATCCCGGACGAAACGCTTCCGTATCACAGGATCCTCTGCAGGGAGAACTTCGCGCCCGGAAGCCGCGGATACTGGGTCGAGACCCGGGCCGAGCGCTGCGGATCATACCGGGATGAAGAAGGCGGATTCGCATATATGAACGAATATGCCTATCCTCTTAATACGATCGGAAAGCCAATGATCATGGAAAGACTTCTTAAAGAAGCCGGAAAGAGGAAGATTCTCGGGATCGGAAGATGGGGAAAGCATTCACATGACAATTCCGACACCGTAATGGAGGCGGCGATGAAGCTTGCCGTGGAACTTATGGGAAACATTTAGAACGGGAGGGTGCTTAAGCACCGCATCAGATTATGGAGAAAAAACCGGGTATCATTCGAATCATATCTGCCGCAGCGGTGCTTCTGATCATGGGTGCCGTGCTTTTTCTGCTGGGAAGACCGGCAGGGGACCGGATGCAGACCGAAGAAAAGAGACCGCCTCTTTTTGACAGTCCGTCCTATGTGGATCTTAAGGAAGGCGGGGAACTCTTTCTCTGGCTTACCGCGAGGGAGGATGCCGTGATCGGGGGTTTTTCCGCGGTGCTTGTCAACCTTGATCCGGAAGGGAAGGGAACTCTGACGCTGACCCTCTCGGATCCCGAAACGGAAGCGGTATGGACGGCAGGGATCCCGGAGGCGGATCTTAAGACCGGAGAATGGTGCGGCATCGCATCGGAAACGGGCGAAGCATTTTCCGTAAAAGCAGGTAATTCCTATCTTCTCAAGATCGCTGCGGAGGACTTTTCTCCTTCTTTCATATGTACGCAGACGGAGGCCACGAACCGGAGCCTCCCCTTTGACGAGGCGGTCTTCACATCGGAAGAGGCTTTCAGAAACGGAACGGCACTGGATTGCGGGATCTCGCTCGGAGCGGTACTTGTCCTCGGGAAAACTCTTACCTACGGGGACATTTTTTATCATTCGCGGATCATTGCCGTACTGCTTGCCCTCTGTGCCTCGGCGCTGCTTCTCTTTGGACCGGGCAGGTGTCTTTCGGCTCTGAAAAAGATACCTTTTGAAAGATTTCTCACCGGCTTCGGAAATGAGATTTTTCTCGTGATTCTTTTTGTGACGGTCTGCCTTTCGATCCGGGTCAACGGTTACCTTGATGCCATCAATATCACTTCGGACTCCGCGGGATACCTTCGTGAAGCCGTGAACCTCGCGGCGGGAAAGGGCTTTCATTATGATGCACTGGCCGGATATCCGGAATCCTGGTTCGCCAACTGGCCGATCCTTTATCCTGCCCTGATCGCGCTTATCATGAAGATCACGGGTACGGAGGTATATCTTGCATCCAAGCTGCTCTCGATGGCTCTGATCTTTCTGCTCATTCTGATCCTCAGGATCGTCTTTAAAAAAGATGCCTGGTTCTGCTCCCTGTGTATCCTGAACACCGGGGTCCTGCTGCTTTCCTGGTATTCCTGGAGCGAGCTTCCCTTTATCATCTTCCTCGTTCTTTTTTCGGTGGCACTTTCGGGGATCCTTACGAAAAAAGAGGATGAAAAAAAAGGAGCGGGGCGGTATCTGTTTCTCGGGGCGACGATCTGCGGCGCCTTTTTGACCCGCTATTTCGGAATGTTCCTTTTCGGGGTCATGGGGATCGTGATCCTGATACTGATGGGGGGAAATCTGAAAAAGAAAGGGAGCCTTTCCGGAAAGGAAACCGGCAAAAAAGGAAAGCTTATTCTTAAAACGGTATTCGGGGGAAAAGTGACGGGACTCATCCTGACCTCTTTCTTTTCCGGTATGTTCTGTCTTTCCTATCTGATCATGAACAGGATCAAAAACGGGATGCCCTCCGGAGTATCGCGCTCCATGTGGTGGGATGACTACGGCTCCTTAACGAATGATCTCATCGGATCTCTGCTTACGGAATTCTTCCATATCTTTCATCTGGAAACGCCGGAATATATCACGAAACTCTCCTTTGACAAGAGCGCGCTCCTTGTGATGGGGATCCTGATCCTTCTTTCCTTCCTGATCTTCAGGATCGTAAAGCCGGGTACGAGAGCTTCGATCTTCATCCTTACCGGGACCGTCTATTATGCGATGTTCATCGTGATCCGCTATTTTTCTTCGATGGATACTTTTTATTACCGCTTCTTCGCGCCTGCGACCTACCTTATCACGCTTGGGATTGCGGACGCTTTAAGAAGCATATACGGAAAGGAAGCAAAAACCGTATACCGGGCCCTCGGGATCGGGGTGGCGGCAGTCCTTGCCGTATGCTCCTTCAGCATGATCCTGGATCATATCCTTAAGACTGATGTTCCCTATTATGAGATCATACAGGCATCCTGGGATCATGATTATGAGGAGATCCCCGAAAAAAGTGCGGTGATCTTCAGCACACTGGATTACCGGTCTTCCTTCTACCGGCCGGATGTGATCGAGGGGACCATCGATCCTTCCGATACGATGGATACCCTGAGGGAGAGGTATCACGGAAGCTCCTGCCTTTGCATCCTCTCTTCGGATGCGGAGGCGATGATCGGCTCCGGGATCTATGAAAAGACGGTTCATGAGGCACTCGCGGGAGCGTTTGACCCGGAAAAGAAATACACGGTGATCGGACTTGACTGATCCCGTCCGAAACAATCATTCTCCGGATAGAGCAATCGTTTTATTTGTGGTATGATGATATAAGCAGGGTATGCAAAGACTGAAAACAGGAGGGTATGGCATGGACACAAAGCAACTGATAAGAGACGGAAAGACCTATCTCGGCATTGAATTCGGATCGACGAGGATCAAGGCGGTCATGATCGATGAAAAGGGAGGCGTACTTGCGACCGGATCCCATGAATGGGAGAATCAGCTCGATAACGGGATCTGGACCTATTCGCTGGATATGGTATGGGGAGGACTTCAGGACTGCTACGCGGATCTTCTGAAGGACGTTAAGGGAAAATACGATACGGACGTCACGAGGTTTGCCGCGATCGGCTTTTCCGCGATGATGCACGGATATCTCGCTTTTGATAAAAAGGATGAGCTGCTGGTACCCTTCCGGACATGGCGGAATACCATCACGGAACAGGCGGCGGATGTCCTTACAAAGGAATTCAGTTATAATATCCCCCAGCGCTGGAGCATTGCGCATCTTTATCAGGCGATCCTCAACAAAGAGGCACATTGTAAGGATATCGCGTTCTTTACCACTCTGGCAGGCTATGTTCACTGGATGCTGACCGGCGAAAAGGTTCTGGGAGTCGGCGACGCGTCCGGAATGTTCCCCATCGACATAAAGACCGGCGACTTCAATGAGACGATGATCACAAAATTCGATGAGCTGACGTCCAAAGAAGGCTTTCCCTGGAAACTCCGTGACATCCTTCCGAAGGTACTGACGGCAGGAGATGCGGCGGGAAGCCTGACGGCGGAGGGTGCCGCGAAACTCGATGTCAGCGGGAAACTGGAAGCCGGGATCCCTCTGGTTCCGCCCGAGGGGGACGCGGGAACCGGTATGACGGCAACGAATGCGGTAGGTGTCCGCACGGGCAACGTATCCGCGGGGACCTCCATCTTTGCCATGGTCGTACTTGAAAAAGAGCTTTCCAGGGTATACAAAGAGATCGATCTGGTCACAACGCCGGACGGCGCCCTTGTGGGAATGGTGCATTGCAACAACTGCACTTCGGATATCAACGCCTGGGTAAATATCTTTGACGAATTCGCGAAGACGATCGGAACACCGGTTGATAAGAACACTCTTTATACCACGCTTTTCAATAAGGCACTTGAAGGGGATCCGGACTGCGGAGGCCTGATCTCCTATAACTATTTTTCCGGCGAACCCGTGACTGGCTTTGATGCCGGCGCACCGATGTTCGTAAGGAAGGCTGAGGATTCCTTTACGCTTTCGAACTTTATGCGGATGCATATCTATTCTTCGCTTGCGGCACTGAAGTACGGCCTGGATCTCATGTTTAAGGAAGAAGGCGTGCGCTGCGACGAGATGTTCGGACACGGCGGGCTTTTCAAGACCCCGAAGGTAGGGCAGTCCATCGCTGCCGCAGCCATGGACACTCCCGTATCCGTTATGGAAACGGCCGGGGAAGGCGGTCCCTGGGGCATGGCGGTTCTCGCAGCCTATTATGACGCAAAAAAGACAGAACCTTCGCTGGGGCTTCAGAAATATCTGAATGAGCGGATTTTCGCCGGCAACAAGGGAACCAAACTGAATCCGGAACCCGGTGCCGTTGCGGGCTTTGACAGGTTTATGGAAAAGTACGTCAGGGGACTTCCCGCCGAAAAAGCGGCACTTGATATGTAATTCTCTAAAGAGGCTGCCTGCTCTTACCGGATTTTCAAAAAGGAGGAGATGAAATGCTGGAAGAATTAAAGAAACAGGTCTATGAAGCGAATATGCTGCTCCCGAAGTACGGCCTTGTGACCTTCACCTGGGGAAATGTCAGCGGGATCGACAAGGATCAGGGACTTTTCGTGATCAAGCCTTCCGGAGTGGATTATGACAAACTCCGCCCGGAGGATATGGTGGTGATGGATCTCGAGGGAAACCGCGTGGAAGGAAGGCTGAATCCCTCCTCCGAT
Organism: Lachnospiraceae bacterium; assembly: GCA_024692955.1. Lineage (GTDB taxonomy): Bacteria > Bacillota > Clostridia > Lachnospirales > Lachnospiraceae > JAILLW01. The sequence goes on from JAILLW010000019.1 coordinate 28,153, forward strand.
ACCCCGACGCATCTCGAACTTTATAAGGCATTTCCGGAGATCGGCGGGATCGTGCACACCCATTCCTCCTACGCCACCAGCTGGGCACAGGCGGGCAGATCCATTCCCTGCTACGGAACGACGCACGCGGATTATATTTACGGGGAGGTACCCTGCTTAAGGTGTCTGACCAAAGATGAGATCGATGAGGCCTATGAGGAGAATACGGGGCATCTCATCGTAAACGAATTTACCAGAATGGGGAAGGAGATCATGGCGGTACCGGCGGTCCTTTGCAAAAACCACGGGCCCTTCGCCTGGGGCAAAGATGCTCATGATGCCGTACATAACGCGGTGGTCCTCGAGGAAGTCGCGAAGATGGCATATCGCGCCGAAACGATCAATCCCTCTATCAAGCCGGCGCCCCAGGAGCTCCAGGACAAGCATTATTACCGGAAGCACGGAGCCAATGCCTATTACGGGCAGAGCGGAAACTGACGGATCAGGACCGTTTCTGCGAATACTCTTCGAACCGCTCTTTTATATCCGGGCGGGAAGCAAAGAATGCCTCCTTCAGGGCCCGGTTCCAGAGGGAAAACTCTTCCCCGGCACGGAACTGTCCGCAGAAGCCGTCGGTCATTTCAAAGAGGTCCCGGGCGATCCTTGATCTTTTCGTATCGTCGCCGGCCTTCATGATACCGAAATAAGAAGCATAATCACTGTCCTCACAGGTCTTAAGATAGGTGAGGGCAGTGTTTTTATATTCCTGATAAAGGAACGGTTCCATGAACGGATCGGCAGGCTCTTCAAGCATCAGCTCCCTTTTCGCTTCGCGGATCTTTCTTTTGGCAAAGAGGGAAACCGGCGAAAGGCTCCGGTTAAGGTAGATCAGATTCAGACACTGCCCGAGGAAACGATCGAGGGCTTTCTTTCCTGTTCCGTACCGGAAGCCGGATATGTTCCGGATTACGGAAAGCTCCCGGGGATCGCATTCCGGATCTTCCGACAATTCCTTAAGGATATCCGCACGCTTTTTCGCGTCGGTTTCCCTGTAATAGGGCAGATAGATCGCTTTGATTTCGCTCATAAAAACCTCCGGTCCGAACCGAAAATAAGGGCTTTCGGCTCAATACTTCCGGTTCATCATAACGTAGTTTCACAAAAAAAGGCAATACGAAAACGTTTTTTATTGTACAACTTGACACAAAAGATAATCAATGATAACATAAAAAACGGTCAAGTGCTGATGAGGCGCCGTCGGCAGGATGACTGGACATGGTAAAACGTTATACCGAGTCCGCTATGCTTTCCGTATGTTTTCGGAAAAACAGCTATTTTGTTTTTTGGGAGGATTGGGAGGAAAAGCAAAACTACATCTACATTGTGAAAGGAGATGTGAAAGAAATGAAGTTATTTATCAAAAAGGCAGCAGCTATTTCACTTTCTGCTCTGATGGTTGCGGGGTTAGCAGCATGTGGAGGCGGAAGCAGTAACGGCGGCGGCAGCGCCAGCGCTGATAACGGCGGCGGCGACACGACTGCGGCTACCACCACGACCGATACCGCCAGCACGGATTCCGGTTCCGATGCCGCGGCATCCGGCGATTATGTAAAACTTGTTCTGTGGGGCAACGGTTCTGCCGATACCGCGGACTGCGCTGAGGTAGCGGAAGCTGTCAGCAAGATCACTCGTGAGAAGATCGGTTGCGAAATCGAACTCGTTCGTGGACAGGACGGTGAGCAGATCAACCTCGCTCTTACCACCGGCGAACCTATCGACCTTCTTTGCTACAACAATATCAACGGTCAGTTCAATACCGTAGTTAACAACAACTGGGCATATCCGCTTGACGAACTGCTTGAGAAGTACGGCCAGGGCGCAAAGGAAGTTATCAACCAGTACGACCTTGACGCCTGCAAATACAACGGCGTTCTCTATGCTCTTCCGAACCAGAAGGATACTTCCCGTGCAGCAGGTTTCGCAATGCGTAAGGACATCTGCGACGAGCTCGGCATCACGGTTCCCGAGATGGGTACCTACGAAGAGATGCACGACATCCTTGTAAAGGTTCATGAAGCATATCCGGATATGTATCCCCTTGTTCCTACATGGGCAGGCGGCGGAATGCAGACGACTCTTCCTGCAGATCCTCTTGGCGACAGCCTTGGTATTCTTGAGGATGCACGTGAGTCCAGCACGACCGTTGTTGACCAGGCCGAGACCAAGTCTTTCCAGGACTTCTGCAAGATGATGTGGCAGTGGAACCGGGAAGGCCTGATCATGCCCGATGCTACGACGACCACAGAGAACGCTCTTCTTTCCAGCAACGGATTCGCAATGTTTGAGAACTGGAAGCCGGGCAAAGAGCTCGAAGTTTACAAGGGTAATGGTAAAGAAGTTTACTTCATGAAGATACATGGTCCTATCAAGCATACGGCTATCCCGAACGGAAACTCCTGGATCATCCCTTACAGCACCAAGCATCCTGAGGAAGCTATGAAGATGTGGGATCTTATGTACACCGATCCTGATGTTTCCAACCTTCTTATCAACGGTATCGAAGGCAAGCACTGGGTATACACGGATGACACCCACAAGATGATCAAGTCTCCTGAAGGTGTTGACCCGAACGCATCCGGTTACTCTTCGATGGACTGGGCATGGCCGAATCAGCAGATCACCCCTGTATGGGAAGGTGCTGAGGATCCCGATCTCTGGACCAAGCTCAACGAGTTCAACAACAGTGGTGTTCCGAGTCCTGCAATGGGCTTTGTATGGGACAGCAGCTCCGTTATGAACCAGGTTACCGCCTGCAATAACGTTACCGCTACCTACAGAACCGCTCTTATGTGGGGTTCGATCGATCCCGAAGAGAATCTTCCGAAGTTCATCGACGAACTTAAGGCTGCCGGCATTGACGAGATCATCGCTGAGAAGCAGAAACAGCTTGATGCATTTCTTGCAAGTAAGTAATTCTGTCTGACAGACAACATTAACACGTAGTAAAATGCAGGTGTCAGAAGCTATCAGTTAATACTTTTGGCACCTGCATAATGATTTGACGTGAATATTGGGAGGGGTTACACTTGAAGAAATTCAAAAAAGCAATAAAGCATTTCTGGCCGATGTATTTGATGTTCTTACCCGGCGTGATATATCTTTTTATCAATTCATATATCCCGATGTTTGGCGTGCAGATCGCTTTCAGAAAGTACAATGCGCGCGAGGGCGTATATGGAAGTCCCTGGTGCGGATGGCAGAACTTCGAGTTCCTCACCCGGACCAAAGACGCGTGGATCATGATCAGAAACACCGTACTCTATAATCTCGTATTTATCTTTCTGGGTACGATCCTGGCTGTAACGACGGCGATCATTCTGAATGAAATCCGCCGGAAAACGGCAAAGCAGTTTTATCAGACGATTATCCTGATTCCGTTCCTGATCTCGATGGTCATCGTCAGCTATCTTGCTTACGCTTTCCTGAGCACCAGCAACGGATATATCAACAACTCATTGGTAAAGTTGTTTGGCATAACTGCCATAGACTGGTACAACCAGCCGAAATACTGGCCGGTTATCCTTGTGATCATTAATATCTGGAAGGGCCTCGGATATAATATGATCCTCTATTATGCTACCATCTGCGGTATTGACAGTACACTGTACGAAGCCGCGGTTGTGGATGGAGCTACCCGGTGGCAGAAAGTGGTGCATGTCACCCTGCCCGGTCTGAAATCCACCATCATCATCCTGACACTAATGGCACTCGGCGGAATCTTCCGCTCGGATTTCGGTCTTTTCTATCAGGTTCCTCAGAACTCCGGTCCGTTGGTCAATGTAACGCAGACGATCGATACCTATGTATATCGCGGACTGATGCAGAACAACAATATTGGAATGTCTTCAGCAGCGGGTCTTTATCAGTCTGTTGTCGGATTTGTGCTGGTAGTTACCGCAAATGCGATAGTCAGAAAGATCGACAACGACAGTTCGCTGTTTTAAGAGGAGGAGCAAAACATGGTACAAAAAGACAGGGGATTTCAGATATTCGCAAATGCGCTGATGATTTTTCTGGTTATCTGTGTGCTTGCACCTTTTTTCCTGATGCTGATGTCATCGCTTACCGATGAACAGACACTGATCGCGAACGGATACAGCTTTTTCCCGAAAAAATTCAGCACCTACGCTTACAGGTATCTGCTGGTTCAGTCCGGCTCTGTGGCGCGCGGCTATTTCATTTCGGTAATGATCACGGCGATCGGAACTTTCAGCAATCTGTTTATCACATTGCTGTTTGCATACCCGCTTTCGAGAAAAGAGCTTCCCGGAAGAAACTTCTTTGCTTTTTATCTCTTCTTCACGATGCTCTTCTCGGGAGGTCTGGTTCCTGCATACCTGATGTGGACTCAGACGTTCCATATCCGCAACACCATTTACGCGCTGCTGATTCCGGGTCTGCTCATGAGCCCGTTCAACGTAATTATGATGCGTACATACTTCACAACGAATATTCCGGATGAAGTTATCGACGCGGCAAGAGTTGACGGAGCGGGTGAGTTCAAGATCCTCTTCGGGGTGGTTTTCCCTATGGCCGTACCGATCACGGCTACGATCGGACTTCTGGTCGGTCTTGCATACTGGAACGACTGGATGAACGGTCTGTATTATATCAATGATGACAAACTGTACAGTATTCAGGTTCTGCTTATGAAGATCCAGAGAAACCTGGACCAGCTGAGACAGCAGGCTCAGAACGGAAGCGGTAACGTAAACCTTGCGGAACTTCCGTCGACTTCCGTTCGAATGGCACTGACGGTTATGGGTATCCTTCCCGTAATGATCATCTATCCTTTCCTTCAGAGGTACTTTGTAAAGGGTATTACGATCGGTGCCGTAAAGGGATAATAAGTGCAGCATAAGGATTGATCGGAAATTCAGATCAATGAAGTAATGAAGTGACCGCCGGTCTTATGGACTGAGGCGGTCACTTTTTTGCTGCAGGAATACCGGGAATGATAATAATATAACAAAGTTCGCCGTTCCCGCGGAATTTCGGGTGAAAACAGTTGAAAAGTATCTTGAAAAAGGGGTAAAATTATCTTGTATTTCCAAAAATTTCAGGAGGTCAAACAAGGTGGAAGCAAAAGAAAAACAGCCGGTGGCGCGCCAGATTGCGATCACGGCAATCCTGCTTGCGGTCTGCATCGCAAGTCAGTTTTTCAAGAATCTCAGTGTTTATATCACAGGTCCCATCGTTAATCTCTGCCTGATCCTGGCGACTATGACGGCAGGGCTTTTCTGGGGGATCGCTCTTTCCGTTATTACGCCGGTCACGGCTTTCCTCATTACCGGTAATCCGATGATGGCGGCTGTTCCGGCGGTCATACCCCTTATTATGCTTGGAAATGCCGTTCTGGTGGTCATGGTGCATTATCTGTTCCGTCCCGCCATATCGGGCGGAAAGCCTCTGGTCAGTGTACGCGCCGTGATCATAGCGGTTCTTTCCTGTCTGGCCAAGGGATGCTTTATGGGGCTTACAATTTCGCTCTGGCTCCTGCCCGCCTTCCTTCCGGAGAAGATGCAGCCGAAGCTTCCGGTATTTCAGATGACATTTTCGGTCACTCAGTTCGTAACCGCGGTCATCGGGTTTGTATATTTCCATATAGTTTGGATGCCTGTAAGTAAGATCATCGAAGGAAACGGATCATCGAAGGAGGCGGATTGACTATGGGTTTGGTGAAGACGAATGACAAATGTGTCGGATGCAACCGCTGTATCAGTGCCTGCAGCAGTATGGGAGCAAATGTGGCCGTTGAGAGGGGAAGAGTCAACGCGATCGATGTCGATCCCGAGCGCTGTATCGCCTGCGGAGCATGTCTCGATGTCTGCGAGCATAAGGCAAGAGAGTATGTGGATGATGTGGAAAGGTTCTTTGAAGACCTGAAAAAAGGCGTGAGGATCTCCGTTCTGATCGCGCCCGCATTTCTTGCCAATTACCCGAGAGAATACGAAAAATATCTTGGAATGCTCAAAAAACTGGGCGTGAACCGCTTCATCAGCGTATCCTTCGGAGCGGATATCACGACATGGGGATATATCAAATACATCACGGAGCATAAATTCTACGGCGGGATCTCCCAGCCCTGCCCTGCGGTAGTGGGATATATCGAGCGCTACACGCCGGAGCTGCTCCCGAAGCTCATGCCGGTTCAGTCTCCCATGATGTGTGCCGCGATCTATGTGAATAAATATATGAAGGTGAGCGACAAACTCGCGTTCATCAGTCCCTGCATCGCGAAGAAGAATGAGATCGACGATCCGAACAATAAGGGCTATGTTTCCTACAACCTTACCTTTAAGCATTTGGTGAACTATCTGAAGGAGCATCCCGTGAGCGGAGCGACTCCCTACAAAGATGAGATCGAATACGGACTCGGCTCGATCTATCCGATGCCCGGCGGCCTGAAGGAGAATGTTTACTGGCTCCTCGGTGAGGACGCGCTGGTTCGTCAGATGGAAGGCGAGCATCATATGTATGAATACTTAAAGAGAAACAGCGAGATCATCAAGTGCGGAAGGACTCCTTATCTGTTCGTGGATGCCCTGAACTGCACGAGCGGCTGCCTCTACGGGCCGGGTACGGAAGCCCGTGCCGAGATGGACGAAAACGTATTCATGGCGATCCAGAAGATCAAGGCGGAGAGCAAAAATGCTTCAAAGAAATCCGCCTGGGGCAGGGATATTACCCCGGCGAAGAGACTTGAGGCGCTGAATAAGCAGTTTGCGGATCTGAACCTGAATGATTTCCTGAGAAAATATACGGACAGGAGCGCGAACTGTCAGGTAAAGATACCTGACAACAGGCAGCTTAATGAGATCTTTATGTCCATGAAAAAGGATACCGAAGAGAAGCGCAGGATCGACTGCGGCTGTTGCGGCTATGAATCCTGCCATGATATGGCTGTGGCGATCTTTAACGGATTCAATCATATCCATAACTGCGTACATTACATCAAGGACCGTGCCTATGAAGAGAAGGACAAGGCAGTGGAGCTGTCGGATGAGATCACAAGAACGCAGGATGAGATGAGGGAGAAGAAGATGTCGATCGCGGAAGAGATCACCGAGAACTTCACGACCCTCAAGGAATCCATTGCGCAGATCGAAGAAGCCAGCGCGGATAATGCGCATCAGACAGCCGGAATCTCCGATGAAATGGTAGAAGTGGACGGATTCGCGAACGAACTGATGAAGGTTCTCGGCACGATTGAAGCGGATCTGAACAAGCTGGAAGCGAACAATACCGCCGTAATCGCGATCTCCTCCCAGACGAATCTGCTGGCCCTGAACGCTTCCATCGAAGCGGCGCGCGCGGGAGAAGCGGGCAGAGGCTTTGCTGTCGTTGCGGATGAGATCAAAAAGCTGGCGGAGGATTCCAAGGCGACCGCGGACGACAGCAACGCGAACAATAAGGATATCAAGGAGACCATCGAGCATCTGATCGAGGAATCCGGAAAACTGAGTGAGATCGTAGGCAGGGTGAACGGCAGAGCCACCAGTCTCGTCGCCTCCTCGGAGGAAGCCACGGCTTCCATCGGTGTAGTGAAGGAAATGACGCAGAATGTGGAAAACTCTCTGACCCAGATTCTGGCACACTGATCACGTTTCGTTTATGAAAGAATACTTTACGAACGCAACCAAAACAGCAGCTACCCTCCGGCTTGTAGTCGGAGGATATCTGCTTTATCTGGATTATTCCGTCTTTGATTACGCGATACACAAAACCGGCATCGAGAGGATCATCCTGCTTTTGATCCTGCTGCTCTTCCTCATTGCGGGGGGAGGGCTTATCATCTTTTCGATCATGGCGCTTGTGAAAGGTTTTCTGGCCGAAAGAAGGCCGGAAGATCCCGGGAAAGACCCTGAGGAAAATCCCGGGGAAGAGAAGACAGAGGAAGCATCGGAACCGGAAGAAACCGTGGATACTTCAAAAGAAGAGAAAGATGATGAAGAACCACGGTCCGAATGAAGAAGAACCACATCCCGGATCGTAAAAGTCATAAAAACAATGCATAATTTTGATTGCCATTCATAGCGATGTTTGCTATACTTCACTTTAGGTAAAACGTTTGACCCCCGAAAGGGGTTTCAGGGGTCGGGTTACGCAGGAGGGAGTATGGCAAAACTATTTATCAACAATGAAAGCAGGAAAAGCACCATCGCGCCCGAAATCTACGGGCACTTTTCCGAGCATCTGGGGCGATGCATCTATGAAGGTCTCTATGTCGGCGAAAACTCCGACATCCCGAATACGAACGGAATGCGCAATGATGTGGTATCGGCGCTGAAGGAAATGAAGATCCCGGTACTCCGCTGGCCCGGCGGCTGCTTTGCGGACGAGTATCACTGGATGGACGGCATCGGACCGAAGGCCGGCCGGAAAAAGATGATCAATACCCACTGGGGCGGAGTTGTCGAAGACAACAGCTTCGGTACTCATGAATTCTTTGAACTCTGCAGTCAGCTCGGCTGCAAGACCTATGTAAATATGAATGTCGGAAGCGGTTCGGTCCGCGAGATGAGCGAATGGGTGGAATATATCACCTTTAAGGGGGTATCCCCCATGGCGGATCTTCGAAAGGAAAACGGCCGCGAAGAGCCCTGGACGGTGGATTATGTCGGCGTCGGCAATGAGAACTGGGGCTGCGGAGGAAATATGCGTCCGGTATATTACGCGGACGAATACCGCCGTTATCAGACTTATATCCGTAATTACGCGGGAAACACTCCCATTCAGAAGATCTGCTGCGGAGCGAATGCCGGTGACTATGACTGGACAAGGAAGGTGCTCGAGACCTGCTTTGACCACAGTGACCCGAAACAGCACGGCTATATGGACGGATATTCCCTCCATTATTATACGATCCCGGAGGGCAACTGGGAGCATAAAGGCTCGGCTACGGACTTCACGGAAGAGACCTTCTACAAGACCCTGAAAGCCGGCTATCATATGGAGGAACTGGTGACCAGACATTCCCATATCATGGACGAATTCGATCCCGAAAAGAAGATCGGCCTGATGGTTGATGAATGGGGGATCTGGACGGACGTGGAGCCGGGAACGAATCCGGGATTCCTTTATCAGCAGAGCACCATGAGGGATGCGCTTCTTGCGGGAATGACACTCAACATCTTCAACAAGCATTCCGACCGCGTGCGCATGGCGAACATCGCCCAGCTCATCAACGTGCTTCAGTCCGTAATACTTACGGAAGGCGAGAAGATGATCAAGACCCCGACCTATTTCGTATTCCGCATGTACGCTGCTCATCAGGGCGGGACCCTGCTTTCGAGCGAACTGCTTGAGAGCGGTACGGTCGGAAAGGATCAGAACGAACTTCCTAAGGTATTCGAATCCGTATCGGAGAATTCCGACGGCGTGATCACCATCACCCTTACGAACAATTCACTGGAATCCGGTGAGGAAGTATCCGTGAACCTTTCGAAGGACGGCGGAGCCTACAGTGTCTGCGAAGCTTCGGTGATCACGAATAAGATGAATGCTCATAACACGTTTGATGCTCCCGGGACCGTGAAGGAAGAGAAATTTACGGGCTGCGAGAAGACTTCGGACGGCGTCAGGATCACGCTTCCGAAATGCAGCGTGGTATGCGTAAGGCTTAAGAAATAAGATCCTGAACACGATCGATTCGTAAAACGGTATAAAGGCGGTGCGGTTTCTGCTTATGACGGAGGCCGTGCCGTTTTTTCATCCCGTCTGCGTTTATAGTTTTTTTATCTTTTTTCACGGATTCTTTCGAGCAACGGGCTCCTGTTCTATGCTATACTTTTTTCAGTTATGAAACTCAGGACAAAGCTTCGAATCGCATATCTTACGGTACTGCTGATGCCCATGCTCCTCACGGGGCTTGCTTTTATCACCATCGGCACCCTGCTTTCGAGAGGACCGGGTCCGAAGCCTGTCGGCGAAAGATTCGATACGCTCTTTACCCCGCCGGTGGCGCGTCCGCTGTTTTTCTATATGACGCTCGCCATCATACTGATCCTTGTGATCACCAGCGTGTTTCTGGCGGCCTGGATCTCGAAGAACATCGTAAGTCCGGTAAACGAACTGAATACCGCGATGAACCATATAGCGGACGGAGATCTGGAATATGTACTCCCCAATGATCTTGAAGGCGATATCGGTGATCTCTACCGGAATTATGAAGACATGCGCCTGAGACTGAAGGAATCCACCGGTGAAAAGCTCCAGACGGAGACCCTGAACAAGGAGCTCATAAGCAACATCTCCCATGACCTGAAGACCCCGATCACCTCGATCAAGGGTTATGTCGAAGGAATCATGGACGGCGTGGCCGATACGCCGGAGAAGATGAACAAATATATCCGCACCATCTACAACAAGGCCAATGACATGGACAGGCTCATCAACGAGCTGACCGTTTATTCCGGGATCGACAACAACCGCATCCCCTATAATTTCCACCGGATCAATGTGGCGGATTACTTCGGGGACTGCATTGAAGAAGTGGGTCTGGATCTTGAATCAAAGGGGATCATTCTGGATTATTCGAATCTGACACCTCCGGATACCCAGATCATCGCGGATCCCGAACAGCTGAAGCGCGTGATCAACAACATCATAAGCAACAGCGTAAAATACATCGACAAGACGAGAGAAGCGAGGATCGACATCCGGATCCTGGATGAAACCGATTCCGTCCGCATCGAGATCGAGGACAACGGACGGGGGATCGCGGCCAAGGATCTTCCGAATATCTTTGAACGCTTCTACCGCTCGGATTCTTCGCGCAATTCCTCACGGGGAGGGAGCGGCATCGGACTTTCGATCGTAAAGAAGATCATTGAAGACCACGGAGGCTATATCTGGGCCACTTCAAAAGAAGGAGAAGGCACCTGTATGCACTTCGTCTTTCGGAAATATGAACAGCTGACTGAAGGAAAGGAAGAAGAGATTTATGAGCAGAATTCTGATCATTGAAGATGAAGAAGCCATCGCCGACCTGGAAAAGGATTATCTGGAACTCAGCGATTTTGAGGTGGAGATCCGAAACAACGGGGACGACGGCCTGAAAGCGGGACTGAACGGGGATTATGACCTCATTGTTCTGGATCTTATGCTGCCGGGGATCGACGGCTTCGAGATCTGTAAGGAGATACGGGAAAAGAAGAACATTCCCATCATCATGGTTTCCGCGAAAAAGGAGGACATCGACAAGATCCGCGGTCTCGGCCTCGGGGCGGACGATTATATTACGAAGCCCTTTTCGCCGAGCGAGCTTGTTGCGAGGGTAAAGGCGCATCTTGCAAGGTATGAGAGGCTCACCAGCTCCCAGGCGGAACAGAATGACATCATCGAGATCCGCGGGATAAAGATCGACAAGACCGCACGCCGCGTCTGGATCGACGGGGAGGAAAAGGCCTTTACCGGAAAAGAGTTCGATCTTCTCACGTTTCTCGCGGAACACCCGAACCATGTTTATTCCAAGGATGAACTTTTCCGGGAGATCTGGGATATGGATTCTATCGGCGATATCGCAACGGTCACCGTACATATCAAAAAGATCCGGGAAAAGATCGAATACGACAGCGCGAATCCTCAGTACATCGAGACGATCTGGGGTGTGGGATACAGGTTTAAGATCTGATGAACATATTATACGAAGACGATCAGATCCTTGTGGTGTTCAAGCCGGCGGGGATCGCCACACAGACATCAAGGACCGCTCAGGTGGACATGGTCTCGGAGATCAAGAATCATCTGGCCGGAAAGGATGACCGGAAGGAAAGGAATGAGCCTTATCTGGGACTCGTTCACCGCCTCGATCAGCCGGTCAGCGGACTTCTTGTATTTGCGAAGACCCGCTCCGCGGCGGCTTCCCTTTCCCATCAGCTGACAAACGGACAGCTTCAGAAGTACTACTACGCCATCGTCCTCGGAAAGCCGGAGAACGAGACGGATGTGCTTGTGGACTTTCTTTATAAGGACGGCCACAACAACCGGTCCTATGTGGTGGATGAGACTTTTCCGGAAGCGAAGAAGGCGGTTCTCGAATACCGGACCGTAAAGACCCTGATCGCTCTTGAGAACAATACGGAAGCTTCACTTCTCGAGATCAAGCTGATGACGGGGCGGCATCACCAGATCAGGGTGCAGCTGTCCGCAGCCGGGATCCCGATCCTCGGGGACGGCAAATACGGAAGCGAACGCTCCAAGGATATGAGCCGTGAATCGGCCTGCAGATACCCTGCGCTCTGCGCTTATAAACTCCGGTTCGTTCATCCGATGACGGGAAAGGAGCTGACCTTTGAGGAACCACCCAAAGATGAGATCTTTGAAGCGTTTCTTTCCTGAGATACCTGCCGCCGTTTTTCTTTTATTTCTTTTCTGTGTTTATCCCCTTTTCATGAAAAGCGGTTATACGGATATCTGTGCGGACAAGTTTCTTTTCTTCTCCCGCCTGTCGTCTGCCGCCGTTCTCATTCTAATCCTTACGGGAGGAGTCGGATTCTTTCATGGCGCAATGACGGAGCGTTCCTGCCGGACGGATCTTTTTGTTCTGCTCTGGATGGCGGAAACGGTGATCTCCTTCCTTTTTTCCATCGACCGGAAGACCGCTCTTTTCGGGACCGACGGCTGGTACATGGGTCTCTTTACCCTGGGAATCCTGGGAGCGCTGTATTTTCTGATCTCGAGGCTGTGGAAGTATTCTCCGATGATCCTGTATACTGCTCTTGCCTTTTCCGTTCCCGTATATCTTCTTGGGATCCTTGACCGGTTTTCCATACATCTTATCCAGCTTGAACTTCGGGATCCTTCCTTTATCTCCACCCTAGGAAACATCAACTGGTTCATGGGTTATTACTCCGTGCTTACGGCGGCCGGCGCGGGGCTTCTGATCGCGGAATCAAAAAGGAACGGCTCCGGGAAAGGAACCGGATTAAAAACCGTATTGCTGTCCGCCTGGATGGTGATCGCCTTTGCCGCCGGCTTTGCCCAGGGCTCCGACAGTGTGCTCCTTTTTTTCGGAGCGCTTTTTGCGGGATCGGTGCTCTTTTATCCCGAAGGGGCGGGAGAAGAAGGGACATTTTCCGGGAAGATCCGGGCCTTCTTACTGCTCTTTCTGCTCTTTTGCACGGGAGCTTCGATCATCCGGCTCATGAGACTGCTCCTTCCGGGTTATAATTACGACTCATCGGGACTGCTTTCCCGGATCACGGAAGGGCCCCTGCCCTTTATCCTGCTGCTATCGGGACTGATCCTTTTTATCCTTTCGCGCTTCCTCTCAGGGAAGACCGGAGAAAAGATGAAAACAGACAGACGGCTCTTTTTGATCCTTCTGATCCTTCCTTTTTTCTTCTGGCTTGCCACGGCGCTCCTTCATACAAAAGCAGGGCTTTTTCCGAATCTGCCGGATGATCTTTTCCTGCTTGATCCGCATTTCGGCTCCGGCCGGGGAGAAGCGTTCCGGGCTGCACTCCTTACCTGGTGGAACCTTCCGCTTGTAAACCGGCTCTTCGGTGCGGGTCCGGACTGCTTTATGACGGCAGCTTATTCGACGGTACCGCTCGCCGGGGAGCTTACCGTATTCTGGCCGGATGACCTTTTGACGAATGCCCACTGTGAACCGCTTACCGTGCTTGTTAACGGGGGGATCGCCGGGCTGATCTGTTTTTACGGGATGCTCTTTTCGGTCTTCTTTCGGGATGATCCGGCCGGGGACGATTCCGTTCGGGAGGATCCTGACGGGGATGATACCGGGAGCGTGCTTCGCCTTGCGGTTTTTTGCTATATGATCCATAATCTGATTTCCTTTGCGACGATCCTGAATCTCCCGTTTCTTATGATGCTTATGGCGATGTACCGGAGCGGGAAGACAGGGCGGCATACGCAGGAAATCCGAAATTCAGGCCATCCGCTTTTTTAGGTGGCGGATTTTTGCGCATTCTGATAGAATGGGTGATAATAAAGTCAGTATTTGAAATCGGAACCGGAAGAACCGGGAACCGTAAGGGAGGAGATAAAAATGGCAGAGAAAAAACTGGTGGAAGCCATCACCTCAATGAATGAGGATTTCGCGAAATGGTACACGGACGTTGTGACCAAGGCGGAGCTTATCGCTTATTCCAATGTCAAGGGCTGCATGGTCATCAAGCCCGCGGGATACGCGATTTGGGAAAACATCCAGAGAGAGCTTGACCGCCGTTTCAAGGAAACCGGTGTGGAAAATGTATATATGCCCATGTTCATTCCGGAGGGGCTTCTTCAGAAGGAGAAGGACCATGTGGAGGGCTTTGCTCCCGAGGTAGCCTGGGTGACTCACGGAGGACTTGCGCCACTTCAGGAGCGGATGTGCGTACGCCCGACTTCCGAGACGCTCTTCTGCGATTTCTATAAGGATGACATTCAGTCCTACCGTGATCTGCCGAAGGTTTATAACCAGTGGTGCAGCGTGGTCCGCTGGGAAAAGGAGACCCGTCCGTTCCTTCGCTCGAGGGAATTCCTCTGGCAGGAAGGCCATACCGCCCATGCCACCGAGGAGGAAGCACAGGCAAGAACCGAGCAGATGCTTGATGTCTATGCGGATTTCTGCCGTGAAGTGCTCGCAATCCCCGTTGTAAAGGGACGGAAGACGGAAAAGGAAAAATTCGCGGGAGCGGTGGCAACCTATACCATCGAGGCGCTCATGCATGACGGCAAGGCACTCCAGTCCGGCACCTCCCATAATTTCGGAACGGGCTTCGCGGAAGCCTTCGGAATCCAGTATACGGATAAGGACAATCATCTTCAGTATGTTCATCAGACCTCCTGGGGCCTGTCCACGAGGATCATCGGCGCGATCATCATGGTCCACGGCGATGATTCGGGCTTAAAGCTTCCGCCCGCCATCGCACCCGTGCAGGTAGCGGTGATCCCGATCCGGCAGCAGGCGGAGGGAGTCCTCGAAAAGGCCTCCTCGATCGCCGATGAGCTCCGGAAGGCCGGGATCCGCGTGAAGCTTGACGATACGGACAAGTCCCCCGGCTTCAAGTTCAGCGAGCAGGAGATGCGAGGGATCCCGCTTCGGATCGAGATCGGCCCGAAGGATATCGAAAACGGAAAATGCGTGATCTGCCGCAGAGACACGGGAGAAAAGATCGAGGTATCCCTTGATGAGGTGAATGCGAAGATCCCCGAGCTCCTTGATTCGATCCAGAAGGATATGCTCTCCCGGGCGGAAGAGCATCTTAAGACCCACACGTATGAAGCGCATGACAGGGAGGAATTCGTAAAGCTCTTCAATGAGAAAGCCGGATTCGTAAAGGCCATGTGGTGCGGAGAGACGGCCTGTGAGGAAAAGATCAAGGAAGATATGGCGGTAACGAGCCGCTGCATGCCCTATAAGCAGGAACATCTTTCCGATACCTGCGTTTACTGCGGAAAGAAAGCACAGAAGATGGTTTACTGGGGACGTGCCTATTAAGTGAAGACAATGATCCGACTGCCGCAGGATGTGCGGTTCATTATTCAGAAACTCGAAGAGGCCGGCTACGAAGCTTATGCTGTAGGCGGCTGTATTCGTGACTGCCTTCTTTCCCGCACTCCGGGTGATTATGATGTCACCACTTCGGCGGTCCCTGCCGAAGTAAAAAGGATATTCCGCCGTACCTTTGACACGGGGATCGAACACGGGACCGTGACGGTACTTCTGAAAGGCGGAGCCTATGAAGTCACGACCTTCCGGATCGACGGGAAATACGAGGATTCCAGGCATCCGAGCGGGGTGAGCTTTACGACTTCCCTGGAGGAGGACCTTCTTCGGCGGGATTTTACGATCAATGCGATGGCCTTTAATGAGAAGAACGGGCTGGCCGATCCTTTTGACGGACAGAAAGACCTGAAGGACGGGATCATCCGCTGTGTCGGGGATCCTTATCAGCGGTTTTCGGAAGACGCGCTCAGGATGATGCGGGCGGTCCGGTTTGCGGCGCAGCTCGGGTTTACCATTGAGGAGAATACGAAAGCAGCGATCCGGGAACTTTCGCCGACGCTTCGGAAAGTCAGCGCGGAAAGGATCCAGACAGAGCTTGTCAAGCTCATCACGTCCGATCACCCGGAGGAGCTTGCAACTGCTTATGAACTGGGGCTTACTGCCGTATTCATGCCGGAATTTGACAGACTTATGGGATGCCCCCAGAATAACCCGCATCACTGCTATGATGTGGGAACGCATACGATCGAGACCCTGAAACAGGTTGAGAATGACAGGATCCTCAGGCTCGGCGCCCTCTTCCATGATTTCGGAAAGCCCCATACGAAAACCACGGACAAAGACGGGATCGACCATTTTCACGGGCATCCGGCGGTGTCCGGAAAACTGGCAAAAGAGATCCTCCGCAGGCTTAAGTTTGACAATGCGACCATCGACCTTGTGAGCCGCCTTGCCCTTTATCATGACAATCATATCGAGAGAGGCAAAAAGAACATGAGAAGAGCGATGGCAGCGATGGGAGAAGACCTCTTTCCCCTTGTTCTCCGGCTGCAGCGGGCGGATGTGCTGGCCCAGAGCGATTATAAGCGGGAGAGGAAGCTTGACAGGCTTGATGAGAACGAAAAGGATTACGCCGGGGTGCTGAAGGAAGGAGAATGCTTTTCTCTGAAGGACCTTGCGGTAAAAGGAAAGGATCTTATGGAGATCGGATATCAGGCGGGGCCGGGGCTCGGAAAGGAGCTTTCGGTACTTCTTGATCTTGTGATCGAGGAACCTTCTTTCAATGAAAGGGAAACTCTGCTACAATTGGCTAAGAAACACCTTTTACGTTAGAAACATACGGCTGATGAGAAAAAACAAAATTGCGAATTTCACAGCGATCCTTGCTGCCGTGGTGCTTCTTTCCGGCTGCGGATCCATCGGACTTGCCCGGGAAGAGACCTTTGAGAGCAATTACGAAAACGGCGAAGAAACCGGGGAGGATATCTATGTGTCCGCTACCGATGTGATCGTCCGGAACATCGACACCGAAGCCCAGATCATGGACTTTTACGTGACCGGCTCTTCGGATCAGAAAAGCCTTTACTATGACGGGGCAACGATCATCACGGACCGGTACGGACAGCCCATGGTAGCTTCCCAGCTTCAGCCGGGAGATATGGTCAAGGTGGCCTACAACAGCGGGATCGGAAAGGCCGGCGTGGTACAGCTCAATCCGGAGGTCTTTACCCTTTCGGATATTTCCCGCTATACCGTGGAGGACGGAGGACGGGCGCTTGTGATCGGGGACGATGTCTATAATATCGATGAGCATGCGCGCGTATTCTCAAACGGTGAGGAGATCGATCTTCAGAGGCTGGTGATCCATGATGTGCTCACCGTGCAGGGCAAGGACCGGACGGTGATGAGCATCCGTGTCGACGAAGGACACGGCTATCTTGAACTGAAACATGAAAAGGCACTGATCGGGGGCTGGATCGAGGTAGGGCAGGCCGTGATCTCGCAGGTCGCGGACGATATGCTTTTTACGGTTCCGGAGGGGGACTACAGGGTTCGCCTTACGAATACCGGGATCGAGGAATACCGGGATATATCCATACGCAGGAACGAGATCACGGAGCTTGACCTTTCGGATATCCGGTCCGCCGAACCGGAGAAGGGACGGGTATCCTTTGAGATCACGCCGGAGGACGCGAAGGTGGAGGTGGATGATAATGAGATCCGTACCGCCTACGCGGTAAAGCTTCCGATCGGAATGCACAGGATCACCGTCAGTGCCCAGGGCTACGCCACCGTTACCCAGTATTTTGAAGTTGACGGGCTGAACCAGACGGTAAAGATCGATCTGGAGTCCATTACGGCATCCACCGTTTCCGCGAACCGCCTGACTTCTCCTTCCGCATCGCCCGAGCCCGAAAAGAACGATCCTTACCTTTACGCATCGATCACGGTCGAGGTGCCGGAAGGAGCCGATCTATACGAGGACAATCTCTATAAGGGCATTATACCGGTCACCTATCAGAAGACACCGGGTACGCATATCCTGACCATCCGGAAGAACGGCTATGAGACGACGAGCTACACGATCATCATTGACAATGACGGGCAGGATGTGACCTACAGGCTGCCGGATATGGAACCGGAGGACGGAAACGGGGATTCCGCTTCCGGGAAAAACTCCACCGTGAGCGGAAACCGGCTTGGCGCGACACCGTCACCCTCCCCGACACCGAGGCCGGATATGTTCCCGAAGGCGGATCAGGATCTCCTCTGGGAGGAGGATCTTGACGTGCTCAGTGAAGAGGGTTTAAGACAGGCTCTTTCACAGCTTGAAAAATACGTGGATACCGACCGGGAAACCGCGATCTTAAGAGAGAATATCATCCGCATCAAAAAGCAGCTGAGGGAGAAGCACGGAGTCGTATTTGAAGACGACTGATCCGGCATTTGGTTTACCATAATTACCAAAGGCACCCGGTTTTGATTTACATAACATAAATATCCCGAAAAGCCTTTAAAATCAAGGGAAAATGGCATTTTATGCTTGACTTTTCCGCATAAAACGGATATAAGTATTTATAGACATTTTCAACAATGTCTGGTACAAAAACAGTTTTTACAGGAGGAGTTCAACATGAACAAGACAGAATTAGTTGAAGCTATTGCAAAAGAGTCCGGACTTAAAAAGACGGAAGCTGAGAAGGCTTTAAAGGCTTTCATCGACACGGTTGGTAAGGCTTTAAAGAAGGGCGACAAGGTTCAGCTCGTTGGCTTCGGTACTTTCGAAGTTACCAAGAGAGCAGCTCGTGAAGGCAGAAATCCCCGCACGAACGAGAAGATGAAGATTAAGGCTTCGAAGGCTCCTAAGTTCAAGGCTGGTAAGGCTTTAAAGGATCTTGTAAACTAGTTTGAATTTATAAGATACGAGAAGGACCTGCGAAAGCAGGTCCTTTTTTTCGGGAAGATCGGAGGACCTGAATGAGACTGGATAAATATCTGAAGGTGTCGCGCCTTATCAAGAGGCGTACGGTGGCCAACGAAGCCTGCGACGCGGGCCGGGTATCCGTGAACGGAACGGTGGCGAAAGCCTCCACGAATGTTAAGGCCGGGGATGAGATCACCATAAGCTTCGGCAACAAGGAGGTCAGAGTCCGCGTACTGGACGTGCAGGAGACCGTGAAAAAGGAGGAAGCAAAGGAGCTTTTCACGTATATTTAGGTATTTTTACCATAGGAAAAACTATATCTTGTATAGCCGACCATAGAATAACACAAGATATTGAATTTTTATGTAAACCCTGACAAAAAGTCGAAAAGTGGCGTAAATTCAACGTTCCCCGTATTGACGGTTTTCATAATATTATATAGAATAATGTTATGTTACCCGTTATGAGACAAAGCAAACAGAATAAGACCGCTATGTTTCTGATCGGCTTTGTCGTTGTGATGCTGGTCTGCGTGGTCCTTTACAAGAGCGCGGAGCTTCGCGAGAAGCGTGATTATTACAGCGACCGGATGGAGCAGCTTAAGACCGAGATCGCAAAGGAAGAAAAGCGGGCGGAAGAGATCGCCGAATACGAAACCTATACACAGACAAAAGCCTACGTGGAGGAAGTTGCGCGAAACAAACTGGGTCTTGTGTATGAAGGCGAGATCCTCTTTAAGGATGAGAACTGAGTTTCACTGATGTATACGGGGGACAGGTGCGTGACCTGTCCCCCCTTTCTTTGACTATGGATAACCTGACAGAAGCTTTCCGGAAGAAGATATCGGAATACAATATGATAAGTCCCAAAGACACGGTGATCGCCGGAGTTTCCGGCGGTGCCGATTCAGTCTGCCTCCTTACACTTCTTTCGGAGCTTAGCCGTGATGCCGCGGCCGGACTGCGGGGAGGGGTGCCCTTCACGCTGGAAGCCGTTCACGTACATCACGGGATCCGGAAAGATACGGCGGACCGGGACGCGGAGTTTGTAAGGGACCTTTGTAAAAAACTGGATGTCCCCTTCCGCATCTTCTATGAAGACATTCCGGCTGTCAGCAAAGAACTGGGACAGACCGAGGAAGAAGCCGGGAGGAACCGGCGATATGCCGACTTTCGCGAAGCTTTTGCCGGGAGGAAGGGCGTGATTGCCGTTGCCCATAATGCGGACGATCAGGCGGAGACCGTTCTTTTTAATCTCATGCGGGGTTCTTCTCTGAAGGGGCTTTCCGGAATGAGCCCGGTCAGCGGGGACATTATCCGTCCCCTGCTCTTTTTTACCCGGGAAGAGATCGAAAACTTCCTTTCGGAGCGGAATATCCCCTTTTGTACCGACGAAACGAATCTGACGGATGAGCATACGAGGAACCGGATCCGCCATCATATCCTGTCCTACATGAAAAAGGAGATCTCCCCGAAGGCCGTGGAAAACATCTGCCGCGCCGCAGATACGATCCGCGAGACCGGGGAATATCTGGAAAAAAAAGCGGAGGAGCTCGGCACGATAACGACCCGGGATGACGGAGCCCTCTGCCTTACCATTCCGGAGGCGGAACCTCTTCTTTTGAGAAAACTGATCTATCGTGCGATCACACAAGCCGCAGGATGCAGGAAGGATATCGGAAGCGTTCATGTGGAGGCGGTGCTCGATCTTGCAAAAAAGAAAGAGGGCGGCTTTGCGGATCTTCCCTGCGGCATAAGAGCCCGGGTCCGGGACGGAACAGTCACTTTTTTCAAAAAAGAGGAAAAAACGGAGCCGGACGGGAACGTAAAGATCCCGGAGGGCGCCATAACACAAAGGATCCTTACGGAATTTGATACGGATAAAATCCCGCGGTCTCTCTATACGAAATGGTTTGATTATGATAAAATAGTTAACGCTTTGTGTGTCCGTACGAGACAGCCGGGGGATTATCTTTTCATTGATGACCGGGGGAACGGAAAGTCCCTGAAAAAGTATCTGATCGATGAGAAGATTCCGAAAGAGGAAAGAGATGCCCTGCTGCTGGTGGCGGACGGAAATCATATCCTCTGGGTCATCGGACACAGGATCAGCGCGTATTATAAAGTAGGCGAAACCACGAAAAGGGTTTTGGAGATCAAAGCAGATAAGGAGATGCTCTATGGCGGAACGGATTGAGGTTTTGATACCTGAAGAAGAAGTGGACGAGCGGATCCGGCAGCTCGGAGAAGAGATCAGCCGGGATTATGAGGGGAAAGAGGTTCATCTGATCAGCGTTCTTAAGGGCGGTGCCTTTGTAACGGTGGAACTGGCCAAAAGGATCACGGTGCCGGTCACTCTTGATTTTATGTATGTGTCCAGCTACAGCGGGACAGAATCCACCGGGATCGTTAAGATCGTAAAGGATCTTGACCAGGCGATCGCCGGGAAGAATGTGATCGTGGTGGAAGACATCCTGGATACGGGACGGACGCTTTCCTATCTGCTTTCGCTTCTCAATGACCGGCATCCCGCAAGCCTCAGGCTCTGCACCCTTCTCGATAAGCCGGAACGGCGCGTGACGGAGGTAAAGGCGGATTATACCGGATTTACGGTGCCGGATAAATTCATCGTCGGCTACGGCCTTGACTATGATCAGAAATACAGGAATCTTCCCTATGTGGGAGTCCTTAGTTTTGAGGAATAAATGATATGAACACAAGTCCGAAAAGGGGCTTCGGCCTCTACTTTATCCTGGTCCTGATCGTCGGCGCGATCCTCCTCATTCCGAGTCTTCTGAATAATAATCAGATCAGTTACGCGCGGACGGAATTCGAAAAGGACCTTAAGGAAGGAAACGTCCTTGACGTGACGATCGCGCCGGGCAAGATCTCGCCGACCGGTGAGGCCAGCGTGGTCCTTAACAACAATCAGCGAAGATCCCTCTATCTGACGGATGTGTCGGAATTTGAGCGGTATCTCATCGAAAGCAACGTCAAGACGGTCCGGGTAAACAAAGCCCGGGAGGACAGTTATCTGATGACCACCGTGCTTCCCATCGTGATCTGTGCGGTGATCGTATTTCTGATGTTCTCCATTATGAACGGCGGAGCAGGCGGGGGAGCGAATTCGCGGATGATGAATTTCGGCCGCTCCAGAGCCAAAATGTCGACGGACAATCAGATCACGTTGGCCGATGTGGCGGGACTGCAGGAGGAAAAGGAAGAATTAAACGAGATCGTCGAATTCCTGAAGGCCCCCGAAAAATTCACGAAGGTCGGTGCCAGGATCCCCAAGGGCGTGCTTCTTGAGGGAGCTCCGGGTACGGGAAAGACCCTTCTTGCAAAGGCGATCGCCGGAGAGGCCCATGTTCCGTTCTTTACGATCTCCGGTTCGGATTTCGTTGAAATGTTCGTCGGTGTCGGCGCAAGCCGCGTAAGAGACCTCTTCGAGGACGCGAAGCACCATTCCCCCTGTATCGTATTTATCGATGAGATCGATGCCGTGGCCAGAAGGCGCGGAACCGGAATGGGCGGCGGCCATGACGAGAGGGAGCAGACCCTGAATCAGCTGCTGGTGGAAATGGACGGCTTTTCGGAAAACAGCGGGATCATCGTACTTGCGGCGACGAACCGTGTGGATATTCTGGACCCGGCGATCATGCGTCCGGGGCGTTTCGACCGGAAGATCGCGGTAAACAGACCGGATGTGGCGGGCCGTGAAGATATTCTGAAGATCCACGCGAGGAACAAGCCTCTTGCCGAGGATGTGGACCTTAAGAAAGTGGCTCAGACGACGGCGGGCTTTACCGGCGCGGATCTGGAGAATCTGATGAACGAATCGGCGATCCTTGCGGCGAAGTCGGACCGGGCATTCCTTAAGCAGGAAGACATCGACCGTTCCTTTATTAAGGTGGGAATGGGCGTTGAGAAGAAAAGCCGCGTGATCTCGGAGAAGGAAAAGAAGATCACAGCCTATCATGAAGCGGGCCACGCGATCCTCTTCCATGTGCTTCCGGATGTGGATCCCGTGCATATGATCTCCATTATCCCCACGGGACTGGGGGCCGGCGGCTTTACGATGCCGCTTCCGGAGAAGGATGAAATGTATGTGACCCGTTCCCGTCTTATGCAGAGCATCATGGTATCCCTGGGCGGACAGATCGCGGAAAAGCTGATCTTCAATGACATTACGACCGGAGCTTCCAGCGATATCCAGAAAGCCACCAAGACGGCCAGGAATATGGTGACGCGCTACGGTATGAGTGAGACTCTCGGGATGATTAATTATGAGAGCGATGATGACGAGGTATTCATCGGCCGGGATCTTGCGCACGCGAAGAATCACAGCGAACTGGTGGCCGGCCAGATCGATCAGGAAGTCAAGAAGATCATAGATGAATGCTATGATAAGGCGAAAGGGATCATTGAGGAGCATATGGATGTTCTCCATGCCTGCGCAGCGCTTCTTCTCGAGAAGGAAAAGATCGGCCGCGAAGAATTCGAACAGCTATTTAGTGAATATGCACAAAAATAACAGGCGTTGTTTAGTAATTTTGTGAATTAAGGGTATTGTGAATAAGGGGCCGGGGTGCTAATATACTACTTGTAACCCCCCAATACTTTATAGTTTTTGCTATACCCCATAAGAAATACCTTCTCTAAAACAGACAGCGGCTTGCCTCTGTCTGTTTTACCTTTAAGGAGACAATATGGCCAATCGAAGAATCTTAAGAGGACAACCGGTGGTAAGGATCGAGCCGAAGCTTGACAGGAATGAACCCTGCTGGTGCGGCTCGGGAAGGAAGTACAAGACCTGCCATATGACGATCGACGCGAAGATCCGGCAGTTCGCGCTGAAAGGGGACATCGTACCCACGAGAGATCTCCTCAAAACGGAAAAGGATCTTGAAGGGATCCGTAAAAGCTCCGAACTGAATGTTGCGATCCTTGACGCGGTGGGTGATATGATCCGGGAGGGCATCAGCACTCAGGAGATCGATGATCTGGTAGTAAAGATGACGAAGGAGGGCGGCGGCATCGCGGCGCCTCTTAATTATGAGGGATATCCGAAGAGTGTCTGCACCTCCGTCAATGAGGTGGTCTGTCACGGAATTCCGGATCCGGACCGGATCCTTCAAAACGGCGACATCATAAATGTGGATGTTTCCACGATCCTTGACGGGTATTTTTCCGATTCCTCGAGGATGTATATCATCGGTGAGACGACACCGGAAAAGAAAAAGCTCGTTGAAGTCACAAAGGAATGCGTGGAGCTCGGGCTTGAACAGGTGAAACCCTGGAATTACCTCGGGGATATGGCGGATGTGATCAATACTCACGCGAAGGAAAACGGCTACAGTGTCGTGGTCGAGATCGGAGGTCACGGCGTCGGAAAGGAATTCCATGAGGAACCCTTTGTAAGCTATATCACAAAGCCCGGCACCGAGATGCTGATGGTACCCGGGATGGTCTTCACGATCGAACCGATGATCAATATGGGATCCGCGGACATCTATGTGGATGATACCGACGGATGGACCGTTTACACGGAGGACGGACTTCCCTCGGCACAGTGGGAGATCACGGTGGCGGTTAAGGAAGACGGTCATGAAGTGCTTACCTGGTAGAGGAGATAAAATGTATAAAGCAGCGATTTTCGATATGGACGGAACGATCCTGAATACCATCGGGGACATCACGGATTCCCTGAATTATGCTCTGGGAAAGCTCGGCTATAAGGACGATTTTACGGACGAACTCGTAACGGAATTCGTGGGAAGCGGGATCAATATTGAGATCAAGCGGTGCATCGCCTATCAGAAGGGACTCTCCAAAGAAGACCTGATCCTGGTCGGAACGGAGAACGATCCCGCGGACAAACTGGTATCCGATGAGGAGATTGAGCGGGTAAAAGAGGTTTTGGAGCCCTATTATGCAAAACACTGCAACGATAAAACGGGACCCTATGACGGGATCCTGGAACTTCTCTCAAAGCTTCGCGAACTGGGGATCGTGACGGTGGTGGTTTCCAACAAACCGGATGCCGCGGTACAGACCCTGAGCGAGGAAGTCTTTACGGGACTTTTTGACCTCTCCGTGGGTGAACAGCCCGGGATCCGCAGAAAACCCGCGCCGGATATGACGGATCATGTTCTTGAAAAACTGGGACTTAAGCCCGAAGAGGCCGTATATATCGGGGATTCCGAGATCGATATCGAGACGGGAGAAAACGCCGGGATGGACTGTATCCTTGTGGCGTGGGGATTTCGGGGCGAAAAATTCCTCAGGGAGCACGGCGCAGGGATCATTGTCAGGGAGCCTTCGGAGATTCTCGGCTATTTTCGCGAAAAAAGCTAAAAACTGTTGACAATTGAGGTACTCATCTTTATAATACACTTTGTTTGTAGATAAACGGTATGCACCGTTAGCTCAGCTGGTAGAGCACCTGACTCTTAATCAGGGTGTCCAGGGTTCGAGCCCCTGACGGTGTACGAGAGCTCGGAGCCTTTAGCTGATAAGGGTTTCGGGCTTTTTTTCTACTATTTTCGGGAGTATTTGAGATTTGGAACTGATCTTCGATACGCATGCGCATTATGACGATCCGGCCTTTGACCGGGACAGGGACGAGCTGCTCCGGGGGCTTAAGGAACGGGGGATCGGATCTGTGGTCGATGTCGGCGCGGAATTCGACACTCTGCCGGTGATCCTTTCCCTTACGGAACAGTATCCTTTTGTTTATGGCGCCCTCGGGGTTCATCCTTCGGAAGTATCCGGAATGAATGAGAAAAAGCTTGAATGGATCCAGAAGACCTGTGAGGAGAACAGGGCGGACAAAGGAGGAAAGATCGTGGCCGTGGGCGAGATCGGCCTCGATTATCATTATCCGGATACGGATAAAAAGCTGCAGAAGATCTGGTTTGAAGCCGAGATCGAGACGGCGAGGAGTCTTTCCATGCCGATGATCATCCACTCCCGGGATGCCGCGGCGGATACCATGGATATTATGAGAAGCCTTCATACGGAAGAGATCGGCGGGATCGTGCATTGCTATTCCTATGCCGTCGAGCAGGCAAAGACCTACCTTTCCATGGGCTTCTGCTTCGGGATCGGGGGAGTGCTCACCTATAAGAACGCGAAGAAGCTTTCGGAGGTGGTAACCTTTCTCCCCATGGAAGCCATCGTACTTGAGACGGATGCTCCCTACCTTTCACCGGAGCCGTGGCGGGGAAAGCGTAATGATTCCGGAAACCTGCCGGAAGTTGTTAAAAAGATCTCTGAGATCAAAGGGATCCCGGAAGAGGAAGTGATCCGGATCACGCGTAAAAACGCATACCGGGTATACCGGATCCCGGAGGAATAGGCTATGGGCGGATACCGGCTTTCATCCCCGGGCGCGACCCTGGCGGTAATGGAAAAATACAATCTGACCGCCAGAAAACGGTACGGGCAGAATTTTCTCATTGATGCGAACATCCTCCGGAAGATCGCGGAGGGCTCCGGCGCCGGAAAAGAAGACACGATCCTGGAGATCGGACCCGGGATCGGGACACTGACACAGGTCCTTGCGGAAACGGCGGGATCCGTGGTCGCGGTGGAGATCGACAGGGATCTGATCCCGGTGCTTGAGGATACGCTTTCGGATCATCCGAACGTAACGGTGATCAATGAAGACATCCTGAAGGCGGATCTTTCGGAGCTTTCGGTCAGATACGCGGGGGGAAGGCCCTTCCGGGTAGTGGCGAATCTTCCGTACTATATTACGACACCGATCATAATGGAACTGCTCAGGAAGGAGGCACCGGTATCCTCGATCACGGTCATGATCCAGAAGGAAGTGGCCGAAAGGATGCAGGCTCAGCCCGGTACGAAGGATTACGGGGCACTTTCTCTGGCGGTACAGTATTATTCCGAAGCGAGGATCCTTACGGAGGTTTCGAAGGAGTGCTTTCTTCCGAGACCGAAGGTCGATTCCTCCGTGATCCGGCTCGACCGGTACGGGGCTTTGCGCCGGGAGGACTTTTCTCTGACGGAGGATACGGAAAATCTTATGTTCGGCCTTATCCGCGCGGCATTCAACCAGCGGAGAAAGACGCTTGCGAACGCAGTATCAAATGACGCTTCACTCCCTTTTTCGAGGGAGGAGACCGGGGAGGCGCTGACCGGAATGGGGCTTTCGGAAATGATCCGCGGGGAGAAGCTTTCGCTCGCCGAATTTGCGGCGCTTGCCATAGTGCTTTCAAAGAAACGATAAAGTAAAGGAATCGCGGATCTTACGCGGAACAGGGCAGGATCCGGTGAAAAGAAAGGAGAACCGGTATGTCGATCAAACATATGGAAGGAATCTCAAAGGAGATCAGACATGTATTTAAACTGGATACCCCGAATTCCACATATCTTATCGGGATCGTGGATGAGGAGGGATTTGTCTCTCATCTCTATTACGGCGACCGGATGAAGGAGGACAACTATTCCGGACTCCTCCGGATCTTCGACTATCCGTTCCTGCCTTCCCACAATAACCGTGACAGGGCGGCGTTTCTGGATTCTTTTCCGATGGAATATCCGACCCACGGGACCGGAGACTTCCGGAAGGACTGCTTCCGCATTGAGACAGAGGGCGGAAACAGTGCGGTTTCGCTGGTATTTCGCGATTTTGAGATAAAAAAGGGGAAACCGGCCCTTGCGGGACTTCCGGCCACCTTCGGAAAGGATGAGGAGGTAAGCACCCTTACCCTGATCTGCGAAGATATTCCCACCGGGATCGAATACCGGCTGAACTACAGTGTATTTGAGGATCTTGATGTGGTCACGAGAAACGTTGAGATCCGCAACCGTGGATCGAAGAACATCTTTCTTACAAGGGCATATTCCGCCTGCCTTGATATGGATAATGAGGATTTTTGCGCGATCACGCTTCACGGCTCATGGGCAAGGGAAAGAAAGATCACGGAAACACCGATCGGAAGCCCGATGATTACCGTGGAGTCAAAACGGGGGGCTTCCTCTCATCAGGACAATCCCTTCATAGCGATAAAGGACCGGAACGCGACCACGGACAGCGGCCGGGTGTACGGGATGAATTTTGTTTATTCCGGAAACTTTATGATCACGGCGAAGGAGGATCAGTTCGGGATGCTCCGGGTGACCATGGGGATCTCCGAAGAGGATTTCCGGTGGAAGCTTGCCCCGGAGGAAAGCTTCCGGACGCCGGAGGCGGTGCTCGTCTATTCGAACGAAGGAACGGGAAAGATGACCCGGACCTTCCACGATCTGTACAGGAAACATCTCATACGAAGCCCGTATAAGGACAGAAAACGGCCGATCCTGATCAACAACTGGGAAGCGACCTATTTCGAATTCAATACGGAAAAGCTGATTGCCATCGCGAAGGAAGCCTCCTCCCTCGGGATCGAGATGCTGGTCATGGACGACGGCTGGTTCGGAAAAAGAAATGATGATACGACCTCTCTCGGTGACTGGAACGTCAACGAGGAAAAGCTCCCGGGCGGTCTTAAATATCTGGTGGACGAAGTAAACAAACTGGGGATGAAATTCGGTATCTGGTTTGAGCCGGAGATGATAAGTCCCGATTCCGATCTTTACAGGGCGCATCCGGACTGGGCCATCGCGATACCCGGACGGGATGCGACGCGCTCAAGGAACCAGTTTGTTCTTGATCTTTCCAGGCAGGATGTGCTGGATCATACCTATGAGAGCATAGCCTCGATCTTAAGAAGTGCAAACATTGAATATGTGAAATGGGACATGAACCGCCAGCTTACGGATCTCGGATCCGCGTACCTTCCCGCTGACAGGATGGGAGAACTTATGCACCGTTATGTGCTCGGTGTCTATTCACTGCAGGAAAGACTCCTTCGGGAGTTTCCTGACCTGCTTCTTGAAAACTGCTCCGGGGGCGGCGCACGCTTTGATCCCGGAATGCTCTATTACAGCCCCCAGATCTGGTGCTCGGATGATACGGATGCCATCGAACGGCTCTCCATTCAGGAGGGGACGGCGCTTGTCTACCCGCTGTCGACAATGGGTGCTCATGTATCCGACTGCCCGAACCATATGACAGGACGGATCACGCCGTTTGAGACCCGGGGACATGTGGCCCTCGCGGGAACCTTCGGCTACGAACTTGACGTGACGAGGATCCCCGAAGCGGACCGGAAGATGATCCCTTCACAGGTCGGGACCTACCATAAGTATAACGACCTTGTCCGGGAGGGTGATTACTACAGGATCGCTTCCTTCCGCGAGAACGGATCCCATGACTGCTGGGGCGTGGTTGCCAAAGACCGTTCGGAGGCGCTCTTTACTTATGTGAAGGTGAAAGCGGGAGCCAATGAAAGAAGACGGAGGATCCGTTTCGCGGGGCTTGATCCGGACAGGATCTACCGGATCGAAGGGGAGGAAGGAGAGTATTCCGGAGATCTTCTGATGAAGGCAGGGTATCTCGTTCCGAACATGAACGGGGACTTCCGAAGCAGACTGATCCACCTGAGCTAGAGGCGGCACCGGCGGGCGAACCCGGAATATGGACCGCTGACCCCGTCCCCGGAGACCATTTTGGGAAAACGAACCGCTGACCCCGTTCCCGGGGGCCATTATGGAGTACACGGAATGTATAAAAATGACATTGATAACAGTGATAAGATCCTGTTCTTTGAACCCAGGATCATGGAGCGGCCCTGGGGCGGAACCGGGCTGAAAGAAAAATGGGGCTATGAAACGGGAGGAATCCGTGCCGGGGAGTGCTGGGGCATCTCCGCGCATCCCAACGGGGACCTTAAGATCAAGGAAGGCTCCTATCGTGGAGAGACCCTCTCCGGTCTCTGGAAAAAGGCACCGGAGCTGTTCGGAAACCGGAACGAGGACGGAACGCTTCGAAAAGA
Source organism: Lachnospiraceae bacterium (assembly GCA_024692955.1). Taxonomy (GTDB): domain Bacteria; phylum Bacillota; class Clostridia; order Lachnospirales; family Lachnospiraceae; genus JAILLW01. The sequence goes on from JAILLW010000019.1 coordinate 57,976, forward strand.
CCGTTTTCCGCTCCTTGTAAAGATCATCGATGCGGGAGAAGATCTCAGCATCCAGGTACATCCCGACGATGCCTACGCAAAGAAATATGAGAACGGATCCCTCGGAAAGACGGAATGCTGGTATGTGCTCGAGGCTCCGGAGGGAGCATCCGTGGTGATCGGACATAACGCTTCCGACAAAGAGGAGCTTGCGGATATGATCCGGAACGGGCGCTGGAAGGAATTCATCCGGGAAGTCCCCGTGGAAAAAGGAGACCTGATCCGGATCGATCCCGGGACGGTCCACGCGATCAAAGGCGGGATCGAGGTTCTGGAAACTCAGGAAAACTCCGACATCACTTATCGCGTCTACGATTATGACAGGGTGGTGGACGGAAAAAAGCGGGAACTGATGATCGACAGAAGCCTTGACGTGATCAGGGTGCCCGCCGAAGATATCGCTCTTTCCCTGAAGAAGGCTTCGGACTATGAAGGACGGGAGCCGGACAACGGAATGATCGAACTAATGAACTGTGACTATTTCATCCTCTGGAAGATCAGGGTGGAAGATTCGCTGACGATCCGGCAGGAATACGGGTTTATGGCCATGACCGTGATCGAGGGGAAGGGCCTTGCTGAGGGCAGGGAGATACAAAAGGGCGATCATTTTCTGCTGCTCTGCGGGATCGGGGAAGTCCGTTTTTCCGGCAATATGATCATCATCGCGTCGGCGCCTTCCTGCTGATCCGTTTTTTGCTTTCCGGTTGCTTTTAAGGCGCAATAATGTTTTAATGGTATTGGGGTATGTAAAACTATATGGAGAGTGTAGTCTTTTATCTGTGCGCCTTTTTGATGATGGTATGCTGCTTCCTCTTTATCAGAGGAAAAAAGATCGTCCGCAGAAGGCACAGCAACATTTTCATATTTCTGATACTGAATATGGCGATCACCGCGGTCTGCGGCATGATCAGCAACTACCTGGAAGCGATCGGCCCCGTGGAGGATTCGCTGTTTTTCGTACAGTATCTGACCCAGATCATATGGTGGGTATGCCATAATACCCTGGCCATGGGCTTCGCGCTCTATACCATGATGGCGAGCGGCGGCGGGATCCGCAAGAGCAGGACGTTCTTTATGATGTTCTATATGCCGACGATCCTGATCGAGATCCTGGTCCTTTTAAATCCCCTGACGGAATGGCTCTTCCGGTATGATGCCGAAATGAATTACCGGCGCGGGCCGCTGGTGGCGGTAGGCTATGCCATCGCGTTCCTTTACCTGATCTTCGGCCTCTATTATATGATCCACTACCGGAAATCCTTCTCAAAATCCGGGAATCTGGCCTTATGGGTATTCTGCAGTTTCACCGCTCTGGGAGTCCTGATCCAGTATGTACTCCCGCAGTTCAAGGTGGAAGTGTTCGCGGAAGCCTTTTCCCTCCTCGGCATTATGCTTACGATCGAAAATGATGACGATATGGTGGATTCCACGGTCCGAGCCTATAACCGCCGCGGATTTTTAAGGGATCACGCGGGATGCTTCGGCTCCGGTGCGAAATATGCTCTTGTGATCGCGGACTTTACGAATTTCGGTGTTTATGAACGGATGATGGATACGGCCTCGATCAACAAGGTCTATGTGCACATCGTCAACTTCTTCCGGAAACTCAATGACAGGCTCTATGTCTACAGGATCGCGGAGCACCGCTTCGTTCTGATCGTGTTGTACCGGGAGGAGGCAGAGCTTGACAGGGTATGGGGAAGGATCCGGAACAAATACTCGGAGCCTCTGGACTATGACAATAACCGCCTTTATCTGAACCTGAACCTTTATGTTGCGAGGATCCCCGAGGACTTTCACGATGAGGAAAAGATCCTTACGCTGATCGACTGCCCGCTTGACGTGGAAACACCCGGCGTTCGTGTGATCAAGGGAGAAGAACTGAAGTATGTGGACCGTTATATGAATATCGTGAACGCGCTGAAGCGGGCCATCGACGAAGACCGTTTCGAGATTTACTACCAGCCTGTCTGGAGCGCGGAAACGGATCGCATGATATCCGCGGAAGCACTGCTTCGTCTGAACGATCCCGTGATCGGACGGATCTCGCCGGCGGAATTCATTCCCATCGCCGAAAAGAGCGGACTCATTATACAGATCGGAAACATCGTATTCGAAAAAGTCTGCCGGTTCATAAGCGGAGAGGATTTCCCCACGCTTAATCTCTGGGATGTGGACATCAATCTCAGCCTGAACCAGCTCCTTGACGGCAACTGCATCGAGGAACTGGAGAAGATGCTGAAGAAATACAGGATCGATCCTTCCCTCATCGTTCTGGAACTGAAGATCCAGAACCTCCGTACCGGACTTCAGGGAGTGGAGGACAGGATGTGGGAAATGATGAATATGGGGATCAAATTCCTGCTTGATGACTGCAATATCGGTTTCTCGGAACTGGAATACCTGATCGGTCATCATTACCGGAGCATTAAGGCGGATATGCGGCTTTTATGGAATGCGGACCTCAGCGAGAGCGCAAAGATCATTCTCGAGGACTCCATCAGCATGATCCGGGAGCTTCATATCGATATCGGTCAGAAGGGTGTCGAGACCAGAGAACAGCTCGAGCGCGTGCTCAATGCCGGCGCCGGCTTCATTCAGGGTTTCTATTTCTCGGAGGCCCTTCCCGAAAAGGAATTCGTGGAGTATGTCAGGAATTTCCGCGGAAACTATGTAAGGGATGACATCAAAGACGAAGAAAACGAGTAATAAAGTTGAATAAAAGAGTTCTTCATACACTTGAATTTGATAAGATCACGAAACTGCTCTCCGAAGAGGCAACTTCTTCCTGTGGAAGGGCGCTCTGTGAAAGCCTCGAACCGGTAACGGACCGGAACGCCATAGAGGAAGCGCAGCAGGAAACATCCGACGCATTGGGAATGCTCCTTCGAGAAGGGAGCATTTCTTTCGGAGATAACCGGGAGCTTTCAAGGGAGATCGCGGCCTTAAAGATCGGTTCGCCCTTATCCGCGGCCGAGCTTCTCGGGATCGCGAAGCTTCTCAATAATGCGGACAGAGCAAGGCACTACGGAGGGGAACTTCCGGAAGAGAATTCCCTTAAGCCTCTGTTCGACGGGATCATGCCGATGACCCAGATCGCGAAAGAGATCGAACGGTGCATCCTTTCGGAAAATGAGATCGCGGATGACGCGAGTCCCGAATTGAAGTCGATCCGGCGCGCCATCATCCATACCGGGGAGAAGATCCACAGCCAGCTGAATAAGATGGTGAACGGATCCTTAAGGACCTGCCTTCAGGATGCCGTGATCACGCAGCGGGACGGAAGATACTGTATCCCGGTAAAGGCAGAATACAAATCCGGCGTGAAGGGAATGATCCACGATCAGTCCTCCACCGGATCAACCTATTTTATCGAGCCCGAGGCCATTGTAAACCTGAACAATGAGCTGAAGGAGCTCCGGATCCGGGAGAAGGAGGAGATCGCGGCCATCCTCAGAAACCTTTCGGCTTCCCTCGGCGAACATACGGATGAGATTATTGAGAATCAGAAGATCCTTACGAAACTGGATTTTATCTTTGCAAAAGGATCACTGGCACTTTCCATGAACGCCACCCGGCCGGTCTATAATAAAAAACGGAGGATCCTCCTTCGAAAGGCCAGGCACCCTCTGATCGATAAGGAGAAGGTCGTTCCGATCGATGTGGGACTCGGCGACAGCTTTGATCTCCTTGTGATCACGGGACCGAATACCGGCGGAAAGACCGTGACTTTAAAGACCATCGGACTCCTTACCCTGATGGGACAGGCGGGGCTCCACATCCCGACCCTTGACCGGTCGGAACTTTCCGTATTTACAAAGGTTTTCGCGGATATCGGGGATGAACAGAGCATCGAACAGAGCCTCAGTACCTTCTCATCCCATATGAAAAATATCGTGACGGTCTTAAGATATGCGGATGAGCAGTCTTTATGCCTCTTTGACGAACTGGGGGCAGGCACGGATCCTACCGAGGGAGCGGCGCTTGCGATCTCGATCCTGGATCATCTGCACCAAAGAGGGATAAGAACGATCGCCACCACACATTACGCGGAGCTCAAGATCTACGCACTGGAAACACCCGAGGTTGAGAACGCGAGCTGCGAATTTGATGTGGCCACCCTTTCTCCGACTTACCGGCTGCTGGTCGGGATCCCGGGAAAGAGCAACGCGTTCGCGATCTCCGAGAAACTCGGACTGTCAAAGAAGATCATCGAGAGCGCGAAGGCAAGGATCGGGACTTCGGAAAAGAGCTTTGAGGAACTGATCTCAAGTCTTGAGGCGGAACGTCAGAAAGCCGAAAAGGAACGGCTTGAACTCGAGGAATACAAGGCAAGGATCCGGGAGCATGAGGAACATCTTCATGACAAAAAGGAAAAGATCGATAACCGGAGAGACAATATCCTGAGGCAGGCGAATGCCGAAGCAAAGGAGATCCTTGAAGAAGCGAAACGGACAGCGGACGAGACGATCCGGATCTTTCAGAAGGCAGGTCCCGGAGCTTCCATGAAGGAACTTGAAAAGGAGCGGGAGAAGTTGCGGGGCGCGATCCGGGGAAGAGAAGAAAAGCTCGCGATGAAGGCGGAGACTGTCCGGAACGGGCAGCAGGTAAAGGCTGAGGAACTTAAGGCCGGCGACGCGGTAAGGATCGCTTCCATGGGGATGGACGGGACGGTGGAAACACTTCCCGATCAGAAAGGAAATCTCTATGTCCGCTGCGGAGCCTTAAGGACCAGGACCAATGTATCGAACCTTATGAGGATCGACGAAGAGACTCTGGAGAAAAAGGATAAGGAGCGGGAGAAGGAAAGGATTCATGAAGAAAACTTCAGCCGGAAGGCTTCCGCTTCGAAAGGACCTGCGGCCTCCATGATCCGCGCCGAACTTAATCTCATCGGGAAAACCGTGGATGAGGCGGTTCCGGAGCTTGACAAGTATCTTGACAGCGCATATCTGTCCCACCTTTCCACCGTGCGGATCGTACACGGAAAGGGGACCGGGGCGCTCCGACAGGCGATTCAGAGGCATTTGAGACAGGTTAAATATGTAAAGGAATTCCGTCTCGGGGAATACGGTGAAGGGGATGCCGGAGTCACGATCGTGACATTCCGGGAGAATTAGGTGTTTTGAAGGAACAGACAGAAAGGCAGAAACCATGGCAACGAAACAGAAGGTCCTGATCGTGGACGATGATGAGAATATCGCGGATCTGATCTCACTCTACCTGAAAAAGGAGTGCTTCGATACGATGATCGCGCCGGACGGCGAGACGGCGATACGCCTGCATAAGGAATTCGAACCGAATCTGATCCTGCTGGATCTGATGCTGCCCGGGATCGACGGTTATGAGGTATGCAGAAGGGTAAGAGCCGCATCCCAGACGCCGATCATCATGCTCTCCGCAAAAGGTGAGGTATTTGACAAGGTCCTCGGACTTGAGCTCGGCGCGGATGACTATATGGAAAAGCCGTTTGACACGAAGGAGCTTGTGGCCAGGGTGAAGGCGGTGCTCCGTCGTTACAAACAGGCTCCGGAGCCGAAGGAGAACGAACCCGATCTTCAGCAGGTGGAATACCCGGATCTTAAGATCAACCTCACGAATTATTCCGTCGAATATATGGGAAAACCTCTCGAGATGCCGCCGAAGGAACTGGAACTCCTTTACTTTATGGCTTCTCAGCCGAACAGGGTATTTACGAGAGAGCAGCTCCTGGACAAGCTCTGGGGCTACGAATATGTCGGTGATACGCGCACGGTGGACGTACACATCAAGCGCCTTCGCGAAAAGATCAGTGACAATGAGCACTGGGAGATCCGGACGATCTGGAGCGTCGGTTACAAATTTGAAACGAAATGAGAAGGACACTCTACTTAAAATTTCTGCTTGCCTATCTGATCTTCGGGATTTTCGGATTTGTGATCGTCGCGACCTTCGTAAGCCGGATGACCCAGGATTATCTTATCCGGACGGAATCGGACAGACTCTACAGTGAAGCCACTCAGGTGGCCAATACCTTTGCCGCGGATCTTTATAACAATGAGACCTCTCTTGACAGCGCGAAAAAGCAGCTGGACGCACTGAGAGTCTATACGAATGCGCATCTCTGGATCATCAACCCTTCCGGACGAATGATCTTAAGTACGGAACAGCCGGTGGATGTGGAAAAGGAAACCATTGTGGAGGGCTTTGACCCGACGGCGGCCGGAAATTCGCACTATGTCATAGGCCGGTTTTTCAACTATTTCGACAGCGATCATCTGAGCGTTCTCTCACCGATCACTTCCGACTTCAAACTGAAGGGTTATGTGGTGATCCATTATCCGATGCGGAATATCGAGACCGAGAGGGAGAGCCTGCTTGCCATCGACTATCTGATGCTGGTCATCCTCTTTCTTCTGTCACTTATCATCCTGATCTTTTTTACGGATATCGTTTATATCCCCATCAACAAGATCACGAAGGCGACGGAACAATATGCGGCGGGGAATTTCCATTACGAACTGCAGATGGACTCCGACGACGAGATCGGCTATCTTGGCGTGATGGCGGCCTATATGGCACAGGAGATCGCGCGGCAGGAGGATGATCAGAAGAGATTCGTCGCCAATGTTTCCCATGACTTCCGCTCTCCGCTGACCTCCATCAAGGGCTATCTCGAAGCCATGATGGACGGAACGATCCCCCCGGAGGATCACGAAAAGTATCTCGGGATCGTACTGAATGAGACGGAACGCTTAAGAAAGCTTACGAACGGGCTGCTTACCCTGAACAATTTAAATACCGCCGGTATGCTGCTCGATATCACCGTATTTGACATCAACGAGGTGATCCGGAGCGTGGCCGCCGCATTTGAAGGGACCTGCCGTTCGAAAAAGATCGCGATCGAGCTGATCCTTACGGATGAGAAATTCTATGTCAGCGCCGATGTGGAAAAGATCAAACAGGTGCTGTATAATCTTGTTGACAATGCGATCAAGTTTTCACACAATGATTCCGTGATAAGGATCGAGACCTCGGAGAAAAAGAGCAAGGTCTTCGTATCGGTAAAGGACAGCGGGATCGGTATTCCGAAGGATGCGCTGAATCAGATCTTTGATCGCTTCTACAAGTCGGATCTTTCAAGAGGAAAAGATAAAAAGGGAACGGGGCTCGGACTCGCAATTACGAGGGAGATCATCCGTGCCCACGGCGAGAACATCAACGTGATCAGCACGGAAGGCATCGGGAGTGAGTTTATCTTTTCACTGCCGGTGGCGGATGTGAACGACCCGGATGAAGAAGAAGTATGAGTGACGGAACGAAACAATCGAAAAAAGCATTGTTCATCGGGGCCCTGATCCTCGCCTTTTTGAGTGTCGCGCTTTATAATTTTCTGACCCCGTATCTTTCCGATGATCTTTTTTATCTTGCGCAGCTCCGGGAGGCGCATTCGCTTACGGATCTTCTCCGCTTTAACGCCAGGGAGTACATTACGAACAACTGCCGCTTCGTCGATCAGTTTCTGATGCGGCTCATGTTCTGGTTCGGAAACAAAGCATATTCGAACATCATAAACAGTGCCGTATTCGCCGGACTGATCCTGCTCATCTTTCAGAATGTGCGGACGAAGAAAAAATATGACACATTCGTCATTTTAATGATCTTCCTGCTCCTTTGGAAATACCTCGTGGACTTCGGAGATACCGTCCTGTGGGTGGCGGGAACGGCAGGATACCTTTACGGGATCATGTGGATCCTCGGCTTTGTGACTTATTACAGGAGCCTTCTGAACCGGCCGCAGTTAAAGCGCCCGGTGCTTTCCGTGATACTGCTCATCCTGCTCGGCATCGCGGCGGGTATGGCAAACGAGAATACTTCCGGCGGAGGATTTCTTCTGATCCTGATCTTTACCCTGAATAAGATCGCGAACAACCGGCAGTGCGGCATTAAGATCCGGGACAGTATACGACCGTATATGATCGCGGGACATCTTTCGATCCTGCTTGGGCTCGGGCTGCTTGTACTGGGGCCCGGCGCGCAGAGCAGGAAAGAAGTCGTGGACAGGGGAACCTATGAGGGGATCACCGCCATCGCTTCCCATATCTACAAGATCACTCTCAGCATCAGGGAGCTCTTTTTAAGCCTGCTTGTGATGATCGCGGCGCTCATCCTGATCCTCGCCATACAGAAAAAGTGGAAGAGTTTTTCCGACCTTCGAAATGATCCGGGGATCGTATTCCTTACGGTGGCGGTCATTGTATGCTACGTGATGGCCGTGATCGAACCGGCATCGAACCGTGTCTATTTCGGAGCCTCCGTCTTTTTCATCATCGCCTTCGTGAACCTGCTTCAGGAAATGGACCTTTCGGAGCAGTACTGCAGGTTCCTGAAATACCTGCCGGTCACCCTGCTTGCCCTGTGGTTTGTGTTCGCATATCTTGAAAACGCGGTGAACCTCGCGAGGATCCTCCGGGAGGAAAACGAGCGCTGTGCCATCCTTGAGCAGGCGGCGGACGAGAACGATTTCTATCAGGATGTGGTGGTTCCGCAGTACCGTCCCGACTGGGAAAATCCCTATACGACGGCCTACAAAAACGATATGACGAACGATGCCACCTACTGGATCAATACCTTCTATGAAGGCTACTACGGGATCAACGGGATCAATGCGGTCCCTTATGAAGAGTGGGAGAAAGAGTGGAAGGATAAATAAGGTTCCGGCCGGAATGGGCCGGAATGCCGGAAGTTTATCTCGGCCGGAAGCGCCGAAGCTGCGGGATCAGGGTATGAAGCGCCTCAAGAGTCGTATCGATCTCCTCTTTCGTTGTGAAGACCGACATACTGAGGCGAATGGTGGAATCAAGAAGCGGCTTTTCAAGGCCGATGGAGCTTAAGGTATCCGAAAAGGCTTTCTTATGCGTGGCGCAGGCGGAACCGGAGGATACATAAATACCCTTATCCTCCAGGGCATGGAGAAGTACCTCCGCCCGGACATCCCTTACGGAGAGGGAAATGATATGCGGCGCACCGAAAAGCAAGGCGGCCCGGGAAAGGTCCGACGGATCAAAAGGCGTATCTTCCGAAGGAATTTCGGAAGCGTCATTCCCGGAAAGGCCCGAAAGAGGCACACCGTTTATCCTGATATCTTCGATCTTTTGCACTTCTTCGATGAAGTGCTTTTTTAATTCATAAAGCCTTTTTACATCCTCATCAAAATGTCCGGAAAGGATCGAGGCGGCAAGGGCAAGAGCCGCGATACCGGGCACGTTCTCGGTGCCGGAGCGGCGGTTGTTCTGCTGACCTCCCCCGTAGAGTACGGGCTCGATCTTTACACCCTCCGCAACATAGAGGAAGCCGATTCCCTTCGGGCCGTGGATCTTGTGGCCGCTTGCGGAAAGAAGATCCACTTGCGCCTTTTTCGGATAAAGCCGCACTTTTCCGTAGCCCTGAACGTCATCCGTATGAAAAAGGATGCTCTCCCGGATGCCCTTTACGACGGAAGCGGCTCTGGCGACGGGCTGGATTGCGCCGATCTCATTATTCACATGCATGATCGATACAAGGATCGTACGGTCCGTCACCGCATCCTTAAGGCTTTCCGGATCGATGCGCCCGAACCTGTCGACCGGCAGATAAGTCACCTCGAAGCCTTCCCTCATCAGCTGCTCCATACTCCGGAGCACCGCGGGATGCTCGACCGGTGTCGTTATGATATGATTTCCGGCCCGGCGGTTTGCCCGCGCACAGCCGATGAGCGCGAGATTGTCGGATTCCGTCCCGCAGGAAGTAAAAAGGATCTCTTTCGGATCTGCCTTCAGGGTCTTCGCAACGGTCTCCCTTGCCTCCCGGATCCGCATTTCCGCTTCCACGCCCTTATGATGCATACTGGAAGGGTTGCCGTACTCTTCGGTCATGATCTTTGCCATCAGGGCGGCAGCTTCGGGGAAAACACGGGTCGTGGCTGAATTGTCGAGATAGATTTCGCTCATAATGCCGCCATTATAAACCGGTACCGGGGTTATTCGCAAGGCTTTTTCGAATACCGGGGAACCGGGGCCGGTAAAGAGGCTTTGGCGACCATCGTCAGCAGCCGAATTCGTTTGCGGCAGACTGAGCTATCTGATATAATAAAATGTCGTGTGCTTTCGACCGGATATCGGGCGATCCTTCTGCCCGGAACAAAGGAGAATGGATCGCGGTTTCCGCAGTAAGAAGAGGATATGAAACGACGCCTGACAGCCTGTATGATAGCAGCGATGATCCTTATGGGAGGATGCGCCGGAATGCCGCAGCCCTCCGTTGAAGCGCCGCCTCCGGATACGGAGCCCGATACACAGACGGCATTTGTCAGTATGGAGAGCGAGCCGGTCCTTTCCTATGAAGTACCCAAGAGTTCCCCGCATATTCTGGTCGATGAACTGGGATATGAGCCGGGCCAGGAAAAAAAGGCGTACTTCTTCGGAGGCGAACTGCCTGAGCGGTTTTTTATCACGGAGCTCTCCACGGGAAAGAATGTCTATGAAGGAAAGCTGGAAAGCGTCCGCTACAGTGATCTTTATCAGTGCAATATCGCCGTCGGGGAGTTTCATGATCTGACGAAAGAAGGCACCTACCGCATATCGGCGGATCTTCTCGGCAATTCCTGTGATTTTGCCATCGGGACGGACCTTTACAGGGAACTTTTCCGGGAGGCCTGCAGAACTTATTACTATAACCGTTGCGGAATGACGCTGACGTCGGAACTTGCCGGGGCGAATGCCCACAATGCCTGCCATACGGGGAAAGCGGTACTTAGAAGGGATATGACCGCGGAACTTGATGTGACGGGAGGATGGCATCAGGACGGAAGCGGATCGAAGGATTCTGCCGCGGCCGCGAAGAGCCTTATAAATATTCTCCTTTCCTACGAGGTTTTTCCCGGAGCCTTTACGGATGATACGGGGATTCCCGAGAGCGGAAACGGGATACCGGATATCCTCGATGAGGCAAGATACGAGACGGAGTGGCTCCTTAAGATGCAGGATCCTTCCACGGGGGGAGTGTATTCCGCTGTGACGGTGGCCGAAAATCCCGACCGGAAAAGTACCGTAAGCTATGTGGAGGACCCCGGGGAAGACGCTTCCTATGCCTTCGCCGCGGCACTTTCGAAATTCAGCTTTTTCTATCAGGACTTTGACAGGGAGTTCGCGACTTTATGCCTTAAGGCGGCGGACCGAGCCTGGAAATACGGGGTATTGAACGCCGGGAGCGCATCTTTCGAAAACGCTCCGGCCTCCGAATGGAAGTTTCCGGCGGCAGCCGAGATCTACCGGGCGTCGGCATCGAAGGAATGCGAGAGTTTCCTCAACGGATATCTGGCAGAGGATCCCTTTAAGAGCGAACCGCCCGACGGACTGCCGTTTTACGGATGTGTAACCTATCTGAACACGAAGCAGAAAGTCAATACGAAGTACTGCGGCGAACTGATGAGATCCATGATGCTCCGGGCAGAGAAGATCTCCGAGGGCTCAAGGAACGCCCCTTTCGGTGTGCCGGCCACCCCGGAACAGAACAACAACGCGGAGCTTCTCAACAATATGATGACCATGACCCTCGTGGATCATATCATCACGAATCATGAATATGACACGATCATCGAAGATTATCTGCACTATTTTCTCGGCAGAAATCCGATGTCCGTAGTCTATGTGGACCATGTCGGGACCTTCAGCTATATGGATCTTAATGAGAGCCTGGGGCTGATGAAGCAGTTTGATTCCGACGCGAAACTGATCTTTATGCTTAGCAGGATCCTGAGTAAGGACGGCTTTGCCGGGTAAGGAATTATGGTAAGGACGATTATTCTGGCGATCGCGATCATCTTACTTGCGCTGATCACGACTCCCTATTATCTGATCATCTGTTTTGTCGGGCTCTTCAGTATGAAGGCCAGAGACCGAATGACCTTCGGGATCATGCGGCCTGCCTTCCGCTTCCTTGCTTTTCTATCCGGAGTGAAGGTTCATGTGACCGGACTTGAAAATGTGCCGAAGGACGTCCCTGTCCAGTATATCGGAAACCACAGAAGCTTTTATGACATTATTGTCAGTTATTATCTCTATCCCGGAAAGACGGCCATGATCTCAAAGAAGGAATGGGCGAAGATCCCCTTTCTTTCCTGGTGGATGAAGCTCCTTCACAATCTCTTCCTCGACCGCGATGATATCAAGCAGGGCCTGAAAACGATCCTTTCCGCCATCGACCTCGTGAAAGAGGGATATTCGATCTGCATTTTTCCGGAGGGGACGAGGAATAAAACGGAGGAGGTCATGCTCCCCTTCCATGAAGGGAGCTTTAAGATCGCGGACAAGACGGGATGTCCGATCATTCCGGTCACCATGTACAATATGAGCGCTATCTTCGAGGATCATATTCCGAAGGTGAAAGCAGCGGATGTTTATGTGGACTTCGGAAGTCCGATCAATCCGGGGGAACTGGATAAGGAAGAGCGGAAGCACATCGGAGCCCATACGAGGAAGATCATGATTGAAACCTATGAAAGGCTTCGGGAAACAGCAGAAAAATCCGCGGCCGGAAAGAAATAAGCAAAGACACGCAAAAAGACGGAAGCGCTCCGGAGATGACGGAGGAAACAAGGAGAAGAGTTCGGATGGATAAGATCGCGGTACTGATACCCTGCTTCAATGAGGAAAAAACGATCGAGAAGGTGATACGGGACAGCCAAAAAGCGCTGCCGGACGCGGTCATCTATGTATATGACAACAATTCCACGGACCGGACGGCCGAAATCGCGGAAAAGGCCGGGGCCGTGGTGCGCCATGAGTATGTGCAGGGAAAGGGCAATGTGATCCGGCGCATGTTCCGGGAGATCGATGCCCATTGCTATATCATGGTGGACGGGGACGACACCTATCCGATGGAATATGCCGGAAAGATGGCGGATCTGGTTCTTAACCACAATGCGGACATGGTGGTGGGAGACCGGCTCTCCTCTACATATTTCACGGAGAACAAGCGGCCCTTCCACAATTTCGGAAATTCTCTGGTACGGGCAGCGATCAACCGCCTCTTTGACTGCGGGATCAAGGATATCATGACGGGATTCCGGGCTTTCGGGTACGGCTTCGTAAAGACCTTTCCCGTAATGAGCCGGGGCTTTGAGATCGAGACGGAAATGACGATCTTTGCGGTTTACAACCATATGCAGATCGATAATGTGGTGGTGGAGTACCGGGACCGGCCGGAGGGCTCGACCTCGAAGCTGAATACCTATTCGGACGGGTTCAAAGTTTTAAGGACTATCGTAAGGCTTTATCGTGATTATAAACCCATGGCGTTTTTCAGTATTCTGGCTCTGCTTCTTGCGGCCTTTTCCGTCGCCTTCCTGATCCCCGTGCTCGTGGATTACTGGGAGACGGGCCTCGTGGCGAGATTTCCTACGCTGATCGTCTGCGGTTTCGTGTTGATCTCCGCGCTGCAGTCCTTTTTCGCGGGGCTCATTCTTTCGCATATCGTGAATCAGAACCGTCGGGACTTTGAATACCGCTTTACCAGAATGAACCTGAAGGAAAGAATGGACAGTGAAGACGAAGCAGAATAGATGGTATCTGATCGTCGTATCGGCGATCTTTATCCTGATGGCGCTGCTGTTCCTTGTGAAGGGAAAAAACAGTGTCGTATCGGTAAGTGACAATCTGGATTCCGTGATCCCGCGGTTTCGCCTTATGAAAAGCGAAGAACTCTTTTTCACGCAGGATGAGTATGCGGGCTTTCAGGGCGGCACGGAGCGGGATCTTCTTCCTTCCGAGGCAAAGCTCTATACGCTGCTTTATGCGGCGTTTCCGGCGATCTTCGCCTACTTTTTCGGGAAGCTCCTTTCAATCCTTCTTTCCACGGCGGGAGCGTTCCTTTTCGTCAGGGAAAAGTACGGAAAAGGCGGTCGCTTTGATGCCTTCGGGATCCTCTTCGGCTTCGGCTTCGGACTCCTTCCCGTTCCGGCGGAGAGCGCGTTCTGGTTCGCCTCCCTTCCCCTGCTTTGCTTTTTGCTTCTGAAGATCCGGAAGAAACCGCATTTTGTATGGTTCCTTTTGCTCTTTTTCTACCCGGTACTGAGCGATCTTCTGCATTTCGGATTCTTTATCCTTGCCGGGGTACTTATATACTTTATCGCTGTATGGATCCGTGAAAAGAAGTTTCCCTTAAGGATCCTTCTTTCCTTTTTCCTTATCGTCGCCGGCTATGCGCTTTCGGAATACCGGCTGATGCGCCAGCTCTTTTTTGAAGATAATGAATATCTTTGGAGAATGGCTTCCGCGGATCATGCGGGAGGACGGATCTTCCGCTTTCTTTCGGAGCATCTCCCCGCGGCCTTTGACATAAGAGCCGGAGTGCTCCGGCGCTATCCGCTTCTGCTTATTGCCGCTGCGGTCTTGCTCCTTGCGGGATTTTTCCTTGTGCGCTCCTATAAGGACCTCTACGATCCGGAAACTGGAGTTCCCCGGCCGGACCGTCAGAAAAAGGGAAATCTGCTTCGCGGGGTCGTGAACGGCTGCCTTTTATTCTATATGGCGTTCAATCTCTTTTTGAATTTTCCGGAAAATGATTTTCTGCATACCCTCTTCCCGGCTACCGCGGGTAAGGAACGGACGACCTGGCGCGCCTATTATTCGGAGGGGATCTTTGAGAAGATCCGGGAAGATCTTGACTATGAGGAGGAATGGACCGTCGCTTACGGGATCGATCCCGGGGTGCTTAACTACAACGGGCTGGTGACTCTTGACGGATATTTCGACAGATATTCGATCAATTACAGGGATTATTTCCGAAGGGTCATAGCCCCTGCCATCGAGGGGCAGGAGTTCGAGGCGGAGATCGACCGCTATGGCGCGGAACTGAGGATCCCTGCGCCCGGGGATCCGGAAACGGAGAAGACGGAACTTAAGATCGACCTTAATGCGCTGAAATATCTTGGCGGACGCTACCTTATCTCCGCTTATGAGATCGGAAACGCAAAGGAGATCGGGTTGGATGAAGCCGGTGTCTACACGGAGGAAGGGTCTCCCTGCAGGATCCGTGTCTACAAAATGCATTCGCGCTATCCGGAAAAGACGATCTCCGATATTCCCTTTTCGGAGCGTTCCGAGGATGATTACGATACGGAAAGGATGCATGAACTCGAAGCCGAGATCGGGAAAATGTCGAAAGAGGCAAAGGATTATGCGGAAAAGAACGGGATCGATTTTAAAAAGGACGAAGAGTTTATCCTGATGAAGGATGTTCTTGACATGGCCGGGATGGAGGAACTCTATGACAGCCTGGAGCAGGAGATGATGAAGTTAAGGTCCTGCTACTCGATCCTGAATATCCGTTACAACAGGGATGTGAAAAACGAGGAACTGGCCAAAAAGGAACAGGAGCTTCATGAAACAGCCGTTGACGAGGGGGATCTTTACGCCCGGACCCTCAGGGACATATGTACGTCGCCGTATTATATGATGATCCGCCGGAAGCTTTCTTACGGAGCCGCGGAATCCCTTGCGGAATATGAGGATATGACGGAAGAGGAGAAGGAACGGTCCGCGAAGATCAACAGCCTTGAGCAGGAATATGACAAGGCCGCGCTGGAGGATCAGCCCTTTGAATATAAGGGGGAAAGCTGGACTTACGATCTTCTTTCCGAGCGGGCGGAGGAGCTTGACCAGGATACCTATATCGAGATCTATATCGGGATCGGAAAGGAACGGGCGAAGGTCCTCGGCGAAATCTATGTGCAGCTCCTTAAGCTCTACCACGAGAACGCTCTGGAAGAGGATTATGACAGCTATGCGGATTACGCGTATGAAAAGGCGTACAGCCGCGATTATGATGTAAAAGAAGCGAAGGAAATGCTGAAGGATCTTCGGAAGAAGGGCTCCGGCTATATCACCAGGATCGGCGAGATCGGGGACGCGACGGAGTCGGATTTCGGGGTAATCACGCCGGACGATACCGAGACCTGGAACCTGCTCCTTCCCTATATGGAGGATATCGATCCGGAGCTTGGAATCTCGCTTAGACACCTTATCGACTGCGGGCTGTATGATATGAACTACAGCGAAACGAAGGTGGCGAATACGGGCTATACCACCCCGCTGAATTATTACGGAGATGCCTTCATCTTTGATGAGCCGATGCAGACGTCGGATGACCTTTTCACCTACGTTCACGAATTCGGACATTACAATAATGACTACCATTCGGATGAGAGTCTGCTTATGAGCTTCAACAACCTGGATGTGGCCGAGATCCATTCCCAGGGACTGGAGATGCTCTTTACGAAGTATTATCCCGAAATCTACGGCGATGAGATGGGAAAGGCTCTTGAGGTAAGGGAGGTTTCCTCCATGGTGACGAAGCTGCCGGAGATCGCGATCGTAGCGGAATTCGAGATCTACGCTCATGAACATCCCGAAAGCACAGTTGAGGAGCTCAGCCGGAAATTCTACGATCTGATGAAGGATTACGGATATTATTATCCGCCCGGAGTCGATGCGATCTATACCTGGGTGGAAATCCCGCATATCTTCAATACGCCGAACTATTACATCGCCTATCTGACCTCGGCGCTTACAAGTGTTGAAATCTACACGCTTTCGCATGAGGACCGCGAAAAAGCGATCGACAAGTATATGGATCTGACGTCCTTCCCGTCCGCCATCCCCTATTCCGGCGCCGTGGAAAGCGTCGGACTCGGCGACATCTTTGACAAGGGAACCGCCCGGGAGATCCTTAAAAAGACCTACCGGATCCTGCAGTACGGCGACTGAGAAGGCCCGGATCTGCGGATACGTAAAGACCGGAAACCAGGGAGACTGACCGAAGAAGGTGGAAAGCGGCCCAATGAAAGACCGGAAAAGTCTGAACAAAAGCATAAGCAGGCCCGGAAAGGGAAAGATTCTGATCTTGATGGCGCTCGCCCTGATCTTTGCCGCGGCGGCGGCCTTCGGACTATCCGCAGATCTTTCGGACAGGCTTCCGGATGAGAAAGGTTCGACGGATCTTTTTGATTTTTATGAAGGGGCATCCGGTGCGGAGTTCGAAGACGGATCCTACCGCGTGACAGAAGATGATCCGTATCTTGAGTTTCGCGGGATCAACGGGACTTACGGAGGGGTAT
Organism: Lachnospiraceae bacterium; assembly: GCA_024692955.1. GTDB lineage: Bacteria > Bacillota > Clostridia > Lachnospirales > Lachnospiraceae > JAILLW01. The sequence goes on from JAILLW010000019.1 coordinate 75,149, forward strand.
TTCTCAGGGCGAAGGGCACTTCCGCTTCCGGAGCGGATATCCCGGTCAGCATCTACTGGACAAGGTCGGAGGGCGAGCCCTTTGTCGGGGCACTTTCCGCATCCGGCTTCCTGAAAAAGGGAAGAAGCGGTGTCTGCCTTGATCTTCCGGATTATCCGATCCATGCCCTTAGACTTGACATTGACGGGGACCTTATCGAGACGGGCGCGGATCTTTTCACTCCGAATACGGTCTTAAAAAGGACTTATGGGGCGGACTTTTTCAGATCGTTCCTGATAAAAGGGCTCCTCTGCTTTCTGATATTCTTTTCCGCATTTATACGGTTTTCACTCCGGCCGGCCCGGGAAATCCTTACGGGAAAAGACCGTTCTTCCTACAACGCCGGGATCGACCTTGTGAGGATCCTTGCCACCGTCTTCGTGGTGGCATCCCATCTTCTTAACGATACGCTGATGCCGACGGTGCAAAGAGGGGATCAGGGTTATGCCTTTTTCCGGCTGATCCCTTCCTTTACGCTCTGCTGCAATGTGCTTTATGTGATGATAAGCGGGGCCTCGCTGCTTTCGCCCTCCGAAGAGAGCATCGGAACGTTTTATAAAAAGCGGCTCGGAAGAGTTCTGATCCCGATGATCGCTTATTATGCATTCTATATGCTGCTCGGATATCCGGAGGAGGTCTTCCGGGAGGGGATCGGACCGGGATTAAGGGCCATAATCGGGGGCCTTTTTGCTGGAAGATCCTCCTATGTTCCGCATTTCTGGCTGATCTATGTGCTTCTCGGGCTCTATGTCATCGCGCCTTTTTTACGACTCCTTGTGTCCCGGCTTTCGGAAGCGCAGCTCGCTTTGCTGGTGCTTCTTATCTTCGCGGCGAATGTATTTCTGACCTATCTGCCCGTTTTCGGGTTTTACTTCGGACCCGAGATCGCGTTTTCCGCCTGGACCGGCGTATTCCTTCTCGGATATTATCTTGGTACGGAGCATGCGAAGAAGCTGAGGATCCCGCTCCTCATCTTTGGAGGATCGGGGATACTCTTTTCCTTCCTTACGCTCTATTTTCGCCCGGACCTTCTTGAGACGGCGGCAACCAGCGCGCCCCTCATGTGGATGAGCGGGATGTTCTTTTATCTTCTTCTGATGAGGGTTGGGGAATTCCTGCGGGACCGGGCGGTAAACGGAACTGCCGGAAGTGCGGATGCGGGAAAAGAATATTACGGAAACCCGTTCATCCGCTCTTTTGCGAAATACAGTTACGGGATGCTCCTTATCCATATGTACTTTATGACGAAGCTCATTCTTCCCTGCGGATGGAGGTATGAAGCCGAGCACGGACATCTGAAGATCTGTATGCTTCTCATGCTGATCGCCGCCCTTTTGATCTCCTATCTTTTCGCGCTGATCTTCGATAATGCGGTGGAGACGTGGAGGAGAAGAAGGACATAAGAAAAGAAAAGTTCAAAAACATTTTAGCGCAAGTATATGGCGTGGCCTCCTGTCCACCGCCTCATGGAAGACAGGAGACCACTTGCGTAAATCTCTTAATACATCGAAGAATGCCGGTATAACGACCTTGCGAAAGCGAAATATTGTCAATTTTTAAGCAAAGCAGGTGTTATTTTTAAGATAATTGGTATTTTTCGTCAATATTGTTTTATTATCGCGGAAATTCGGATTGATACTCCCTTGTAATCGGAAGTTTATTATGGTAAAGTAAAAAGGCTATAAATCTGTGCTCAACAACACAGTAGGAAAGGAGAAATAAAGATGAACAGAAAGTTTGTCACGAGAATACTCGCAGGAGTATTTTCAGCAATCATGGTTCTGACATCTCTGCCCGCAGGAGCGATCGCTTCCTACGCGGACGAGATCGAAGAAGAGGCTTCATCGGTCGAAGAGGCTATTGAGATCGATGAAGACAGTTCAGTAGCGCTTAAGGCGGTCGATGAAACTGTGGACGAAATCGATACTTCTGAAGAAGAAGTGATCGAGGATGTTTCGGATGAAAGTCTGAATGCCGGTTTAACGATCGAAGCAGCTACAGGAAGTTTTGGAGAAGCATTCGGCAATATGACGGCTGAAGCGATCCAAAAAGATATTGTTGTAGGCGATGATGCCATCTCGGGTACCTTGAAGCAGGTTACTGGATGGGATGAGTTTGGAGCAAATCTCAGTTCCGGCCATTATATCGCGCTTCATATTGATGACAGTAATGCCATCAGTATTATGGCAGGTATTGGAGAAACGGCTGAAGAGAATTGGCGATTGAAGGATATCACTGATGATCCTGACAGGGTGGTTATCCTCAGAGTCAAGGATAAAGATATTCAGTCTATAAAAGTTGTTGTAAAATACAGCGAAAAAGTTCAGGTAGAAAGAGTGTTTGCTCTTACGGATCTGGAGTTGGAAGGGTTCGCAGCTACCGCTACATTTGACGAGAACGAGCAGGATCTGTTAGGGAAGAGTCCTTCCGACCTGCAATGCGACATGGTGATCGATTCCACATCGATCAGCGGGTCGTTGAATTATGTATATGATTATACCGGATTCAGCAGCATTCTTAATGAACAGCATGGTAATTATTTGGCACTTGATGTGGATATTCCTTATGGCCAGAAACTGGAATATGGAACCAAAGCTGATGCCCTGTATACAACCAGCAAAACTGCCGCAGAGACTGGAGATCTGTTAGACAGAGAACTGATCATTATTGTCAAGGATACTACCAAGCCGCTGATCCTGAAGGTTACTTATGATGACGGCTCTGTTGAGACGCGTAAGTATGATATTTCAGGTCTTGTTCTTACAGAGGGTTCAGATCTGATCGAAGTCACAACACCTGAAGAAAAGAGTTTTGGCGAAGCATTCGGGGATTTGAAACCTTCTAATCTTCAGAGCAATATCGTGATCACGGAACCTGAGGAAGCAGGTGGAGCTGGAACCATCACCGGTACCTTGAAGCAGATTCACGGGTTTACGGGATTCAGTTCGCCGCTCAGTTCAGGTCATTATCTCTCCGTAAAGGCTGATGCACCGGGAGCAAAAAGCATCAAGGTATCGACCGATTCGGATGATGCAGTGGTAGCAGAGCTTATAAGTGATCCCGACAAGACGGCAATCATCAGGATTAAGGATAAGGACACGCAGAAACTGCTGGTTAAGGTTACATATGTTGATGGGACAGAGGTAACGAGGAAATATGATCTTACCGGTCTCGAGCTGGAAGGGTTCGCAGCTACCGCTACATTTGGCGAGAACGAGCAGGATCTGTTAGGGAAGAGTCCTTCAGACCTGCAAAGCGGCATGGTGATCGATTCCACATCGATCAGTGGATCGTTGAACTATGTACATGGCTATACCGGATTCAGCAGTATTCTCGATGAACAGTATGGTAATTATTTGGCACTTAATGTGGATATTCCTTATGGCCAGAAACTGGAATATGGAACAAATTCCGCTAGCCTGTATACAACCAGCAGTACTGCTGCAGAACTTGAAAACCATCTGTTAGACAGAGAACTGATCATTATTGTCAAGAATACTGAAAACCCGCTGATCCTGAAGGTTACTTATGAGGACGGCTCTGTTGAGACGCGTAAGTATGATATTTCAGGTCTTGATCTTGCACAGGACACTTCAGCGTACGATGTTACTCTTTCAGGTAAAGAGTACGGTGCTAATCTTGGGAAACTGATTAAAGCCGGAACAACCGGTACGATTACGGTTGAAGCTGTTGTTACTGACAGAGCGACACAAAAGGCTGCATCAGGAAGAACCATAACCTGGGCATCCAGTGATGAGACGATTGCTACGGTTGTAGGTACTACAGCTAAAACTAATGCAGATGGTATCGCTACGGCCACGGTTACAGTAAAAGATGTAGACAGAGCTTGTATCGCGGTCATTAGCGCTACTGTAGCAGATGGAGAGAGCGTAGGGACGACCAGATTCGAGATTTACAAGAAAGCAACTGATCCTAATTTGGTGATCGATATGGCTCTTCCCGAAGAGTATGAAGCAGCACTGGAGCCTACGATCATTCTTCCGGCAGGTACCAATTACAGAGTTAAGTGGGAAAAGACAAGTGATAATGATGTCGCAGATGTTGATGAAGATTTTGGTATAGTTTGGGCAAAACAGCGCGGATCTGAGACATTTGCACAGGTTGTATATGAGAGTGACGGAAAGACAGTTGCTGTAAAGACTGATGATAATGCTTACACAGTAAATGTTATTACCGCACTTTCGAGAGTAAGTATTATTTCCCAAAAGGATGTATTTGCTAACAACTATCCGAATTGTGAAGCGCTTTCCCTTCAATTTGAACCTGAAGGCAATTGGGAATCAGTTTTTGATAATCCGATAGTTTGGTCCAGCAGCAATACTGCAGTTGCAACAGTAGATGAATATGGAGCTGTAACCGGTATTTCGAAAGGTGCTACTACTATAAAAGCTGTAGTATCCGTAGATGGGAAGCAGTATACAGCATCTATTGCGTTGAAAGTAAGATCTGCAGTCACCAAACTTACGGTAGGCTATGCCGATTTCAGAGCTTCAAGCGAGGATATTGAAATGCAGAGATTCCCGATTACTGAAATTGGCAGGGATGTAAAGTTCTGGTCAGACGCTGAAGGATCTGATGATGCAGATAAAAGGGTTTCCTGGAGCAGTTCCAATCCTTTTGTAGCCAAAATAACGGAAGACGGTTATCTGACTGCCTTAAAGAAAGGAACGGCATATATAGTTGCTTCAACACCTGATGGAAAATCAGCAGGTTTTGAGGTTGAGGTTATCGATTGCTCAGGTATTGTCGTATCGGCACAGCCGATGACTGTTGTCGTAGCTGAAGGTGCTGATGCCAATGCAGTTGTAAACCTTCTGTATAACGATGAGAACCTGAGTGCAGATACTTACTTATCAGATTATCAGCAGTTATTTGTTTCTTCTTCCGATGAGACGATTGCTACTGCAGCATTTAATAGTGCGGGAAATATGACAATCCGTGGGCTTAAGAGCGGTGAAGCGACTTTGACCGTAAGCTACAAAGTTAATAATGTAGAATATGGTAATACACAGATTAAAGTCAAAGTTGGCGGAGAGTCAGCTCCTGTTACAGATCTTAAGGCTACTGTCACAGAGGCAACACTGAATCCGGGTGATTCGTATACATTTGCTTATACAACCGTACCGGAGTCGTTTACGGATACTGTATTAAGCTGGAGTTCTGATACGCCTGCTGTAGCTGCTGTAGATACCGTTACAGGAAAGATTGATGCTTTTACAGCCGGAACCGCAACAATTACTCTTACTGCAAAGAAAGGGAATGCTGTTCTTAAGGAACTTGCATTCAGTGTAACGGTTAAAGAGCTTCCGTATGCTAAAACGGCATCCATTTCGCCGGAAAATGTAACTCTGCTGGCTCCTTATTCGAATCATCCCGGAGAAAGCGTGACTCTTAAGGCTTCGCTTTATCCGTATCCTTGCAAGACGCTGGATCACTATGTCTGGGTATCGTCTAATACTGATGTAGTAGGGATTAACGAATTTGGTTTGGAAGCAGAAATCTATGCTAAGAAACCCGGAACAGCAACTATTACATTTACTAACATTGATGGTAGTTCGGCTAATGCAACTGACTCTATCACAGTTAATGTAGTTCAGACGGTAGCTGATGAGGATTATTGGACAGGAAGATTCAATGAGGATGGTCCGTGGATCGGATTTATTGATGAGTATGTTTATACCGGATCTGCAATTAAGCCTACTCCCAATGTTTATTATGGCAAGGTGCTTTTGACAGCAGGCAGGGATTATACTTACAGCTATTTGAATAATGTTAATGCGGCAATTCACAAGAATAAACCTACTGTAGTTGTGACACTTAAGGGCAATTTTGCCGGCAAGCTTAGCCAGGAATTTGTGATCAGTCCTGCAGGACTTTGGGATGATGGCATTGTGGTTAATAATGTTTCTGCTGTTGCCAAAATCAACAAGAGGACCAAGGTGTATGTAGAACAGTTCCTGACACCTACGATCACATTCAATGGTAAGACCCTTAAGGCAGGTACGGATTTCGAAGCATTCTATTATGATGATTATGAAGGGGCATATGCTGCACCCAATGATCTTCAGGGATCGGACGGACATGGATATTCGATAGAGATCAAGGGTATTGGAAACTTTAAGGACGAGACATATGCCGAAGAGTTCCTGACTGACAGCAGTGGTTCCGTGAAGGCAGCTAAGTTGAAAGTAGAGTTGGCGTTTGCTGACGGAGTAAAGGGCCCGAAGAAGAATCAGGCATATTATCAGGGCGGCGATGAGATCATACCTGAAGTGACCGTTAAGAATGGAAGCGTTGCATTGACGGAAGATCAGTATCAGGTTACGATCAGCAATAACAAGAATCTTGGCACCGCGACCGTAACGGTTACCGGAATGGCTCCGTACTACGGGCAGAAGAAGACCACCTTCAAGATTGTTCCGATGACGGTTGATTTGAGCAAGGCGGGTGCAGACCTTGAGATTCTTGTAAACGGTGAGACGAGTGCCGAGATTCCTTACGCGAAGGGTGGAGCCAAGCCTGAAAGCGTAGAAGTCAGCTATAAGGATGTACCTTTGACTTCTGGTGTTGATTATACCTACAGCGTGAAGGTAGACAACAAGAAGAGCATTGGAACTGTTACGATCAAGGGTAAAGGCAGCTTCTTTAAGAAGAGTACCAAGACAACTTATAAGATTGTAACGCAGAGCATCGAGAACATGAATTTTGTTGTAGATGACTTTGTGGCCAACGCAAAGACCAAGGCCAATGCTTATAAGAAGAACAAGATTACCGTGATCGATCTGGATGGTAAAGCACTTAAGGCTAAGACCGATTACACCGTTACATTTGAACCCGCATCTGGGCTTCCCGCTGTAGGAGATGAAGTAACGGCAATCATTACCGGTAAGGGCAAATACGAAGGTACAGCGTATGAAACCTTCCGAATTGTAGAAGCATCTCAGTCCCTCAAGAAGGCAAAATATTCCTTCAAGGTAAATGATGAAGAGATTGCTGCTTCCAAGTACTATGTGAAGTATAAAGGCGTACCTGTTGTACTCGACAAAGAAGACCTTGTAATTAAGGTTAACCGTAAGGTAGGTCGCACCAATCACTGGGTGGTTCTTGATGACGATGATTATGAGATCGTATCTTATGCGAAGAACAACAAGGTCGGGATTTCCACAATTACAATTAGGGGCACCGGAGAATATGCCGGACTGCTTACCCTTAAGGTTAAGATTAAGAAGTAACATGGAAGTCTGTTGAAGCTAATGAGGCCGTCCGGGAAACCGGGCGGCCTTTGCTATGCCGTTTACTGAGTATAATGAAGTGGAGGTTATGTATGGCTTATCCCAAAACAAAGAGTGGCACTTCTGAACAGAAGTCGATCTGGGCCACTTGTCGGCCCTTTCGAACGGTGTTATCATTAGTTTAACACACAAAGTGATGCATAAGATTTCGATGAAGTATTCAAATGTTCAGAAGAAGGCAGGTGATATCATGGGCGGAGAAGTGATGTGGGACCTGGAAGTGCTGCAGGCATATCGCAAAGGTGATGCCGAAGGCATGGAGAAAGGTAAGATACTGGCCAGATATGAGGACGGAATGCCTATTGAAGAGATAGCAGTGAAGATGAATAAGTCGGTGGATTTTATCAGAGAAGTTCTCGATCTTAATCTCGTATCAGAAGGCAGTTGAGACGTATGATTGACTATTGAAACACAGGCGGAGGCTGAGAGATCAGCCTCCGTTTTGTATGTTCGGATATGAGTATCGAGATGTGCGAAAAATGCTTGACAGATACGAAGAGTCGTAGTAGCATGTTGATACTAATATACGAAAGGAATACGATATAAAGACAGACAATGATAGAGAACAGGAATATTAGTATTATCTTCGATGCGGATGGTCATAAACTGGTGTTGATCAACGATCTGAGATTCAAAGGGAAGCGAAGAATCAATTGGGAAGAAGTCAGAATCTATCGATTCAGATTGCAACAAACCCGCAATTTCAGGATAACAAGAAAGAGAAGCATGCCAAAACCGCGAAAAAGGGTTGGTACAGATATGAGGTGAGGTTTGGGATTCCTGTATATGAAGGAAATACTTTAATAAGATATAATATATTTGCTGCGAGATTGATCGTGAATCATGCGGCAAATGGAAGGAAATACCTTTATGATGTTTTGGCAATAAAAAAAGAAACGAGCAGGCCACAACAATAGGTGCGGTGAAAACCCGTTTCATATAGTAGATGTTACACTGCGACATCGATATTGTCAAGAAAAATAAAAAAATTAAAAAAGTTGTAACGAATTTCGATCTGCTCCGTCTAACGTATGAGATCAGAAAAAAGAAAGCTCGAAAGTATGGACAAGGTAACTGCGGAAAAACTGTATGAAGCGTTCTACATGAAGGTGTTTTCCTATGTGATGACGCTTACCGGAGACCGGGATGAAGCTATGGAGATCACTCAGGAGACCTTCTTCCGGGCAATCTCGACTTCAAAGACCTTTCGCGGAGAGAGCGACAGCTATACCTGGCTCTGCGCTATCGCGAAGAACCTCTTTGTGGATGAGAAACGCCGGAACGCAAGGCTCGGGGACGAAATACCCGAGGATCTTCCGGATACGCAAAAGAGTATCGAAAAGAGTCTTCTTGATGCCGACACCTCCATCGCCATTCATCGCATTCTCCATACTCTGGACGAGCCCTATAAAGAGGTTTTCCAGCTTCGCATCTTCGGCGAGCTGTCCTTCAGGGAGATCGGATCCATCTTCGGGAAAACGGAAACCTGGGCGAGAGTTACCTACCATCGGGCAAGAATTATGATCAAAGAAAGGATGGAACAGTCATGAAATATGAATGCAACATGATCAGGGATCTGCTGCCACTTTATAAAGACGGCGCCTGCAGCCCGGAAAGTACAAAAGCAGTGGAAGAGCATCTTTCGGAATGCCCTTCCTGTAAGGAACTCCTTACGGAACTGAAGGATACCTCCCTGGATGAGATGATCGTCCGTGAAAAGGAAGAAGTCATCGATTCCCAGTCCAGATTCTTTAAGAGAAAAACCGCTCTGGCGGGAAGCATTATCGCAGGGATCCTCGCATTGCCGATCCTGATCTGCTTCATCGTGGATCTTGCGAACGGAAAGGGACTTAGCTGGTTCTTTATCGTACTTGCTGCGATGTTGATCCCGACCTCGCTTTTCGTGGTGCCGCTTATGGCGCCTGAGAACAGAATGTTCTATACGATGTGCTCCTTCACCGTAACCGTGATCCTGCTGCTTGCGGTGTGCTGTATCTACAGCGGCGGGAAATGGTTCTTTGTTGCCGCATCCGCGGTATTATTCGGCCTTACGGTATGCTTCTCACCTTTTATCGCCTGCCGCCGGCCGGTAAACAAATATCTTAAGGATCATAAGGGGCTTGCCGTCATGGCTGCGGATACGGTGACCTTTTTCCTGATGATGCTCTGCATCGGATTACATGTTGCCACTCCCGGATATTTTAAAACGGCTTTCGGGATCTCAACTCCCCTCGTGGCAATGGCGTGGATCATGTTCCTTATCATCCGGTATCTGCCTGTCCACGGTCTTGCGAAAGCCGGCATCTGTGTCGTCGTTCTAAACGTAGCCGCCTGGATTGCGAACAGCATAACCGCGTTCATTATGACAAGGGATATAGGCGATTCGGAGGTCGTGATATCTACGACACCTTCCATCGGCTATACGGTGATCGGGATCGTGATCGGAGCGATCCTTACGGTGATCGGATTTATGATCGGAAAAAAGAAGGAGGCAGCATAAAATGAAGAGAATAAACGGTTTTATCGGAACGGCACTTCTTACGGCAGCTGTGATCTGCCTTGGCGGATGCAGCTTTGGGGGAAGAACGAATTATGAATATGCGAACGGTGATAAATACACGGCGGGCGACCGTGATATCACGGACAGGATCGAGAAGATCGATATCAACTATATGTCGGGGGATGTAAAGCTGACCGGAAGTACCTCGGATCAGGTAACGATCAGGGAAACCTCGCTGAGGCAGCTTGATGAGAAGCAGAAAGTACATACCTGGGTGGACGGGTCGACCCTCTATGTAAGGTACTGCGCATCCGCCAAAAACCTTGATCTGTTTGATCTGAAAAAGAATCTGGAGATCACGGTACCCTCTTCCGTACGGTTGAGCGATCTGAAGACGGATATGTCCTCCGGGGACATCGCGTTCTATGGTATCGAGACCGGAAACTTCGATGTATCCGCTTCTTCCGGGAATGTTGCCGCGGATATCGCATCGGACAGCGTGAACATTGGGACAAATTCCGGGAATATCGAACTTACGCTTGAAAAAGACTGTGGCACGGTCAGCCTTTCCGCTTCCTCGGGAGATATCCTGGCAGCTGTTAAAAATGCGGATAAGATGGACGCTTCCGCAAGCTCCGGAAGCATCAACATACGGGCAGAAAGCATCCGGGATCTCAAAACGAACAATTCCAGCGGCGATCAGAACCTGTATTTCGAAAGAGAGCCCGAAGCAGCCGATATCAGTGCTTCCTCCGGGGATGTGACCTGCAATCTTCCCGGGGATGCCGATCTTGCGGCCACGCTTGAGGTATCAAGCGGAAAGGTTACCTATGATCTTCCTCTTTCGAAATCCGGAGATGACATCTATGTCTGCGGAAACGGAACAAACCGGCTGAAGATCCAAACTTCCTCGGGTGATATCAGGCTTTTGAAAAACTGAGCCTGAAAGAGGGGAGCAGTGCTTGTTGCTATAAAGAACGGACTCATATAAAGTTCCGGCAGTATATCGGATTATGATATGCTGCCGGAATCTTTTCGTTAACTCGGTTATTTTCAAGAATTCCCTTTACCGCATCGGATACATTCATGATATCCTCGTATGGCAGGATATCGATCCGGGTGCAGCCCCTGACCACCTTACTCCTTTATCATCTCCGGCGGATGTTGTATAATATTATATTAAGGTTTAAAGATCAAAAAGTAGCCAGGCAATCCGGGAATACATATGAAGGAGAACGGTTCGATGTTATTTCTGCAAACGCTGTATGAAAAGATGAGAAAACATGTACATGAAGATCCTGCCGACAGGCTTCGCAGAGGCGGTGCGACGATCGGAGATACAGGCGTACATATCTTTGATGGGGCTGGAGCTTATATCGACTATGACTTCGCGCATCTTTTTACCTGCGGGCATCATGTAACGATTTCGCCTTCAAAACTGCTGATGCATGATGCTTCCATGGGATTTATGTTAGGCTGTGCGAGAGCGGGAAGGATTACGATCGGGGATTATGTGTTCGTCGGTGTTGGCTGCACGCTCCTGCCCGGTGTGACGATCGGAAGCAGGGTGGTGATCGGCGCGGGAAGTGTGGTGACTGGAGATATCCCGGACAATTCCGTAGCGGTCGGGAGCCCCGCGAAAGTCATCGGAACCTATGACGAATATATCGAGAAATGCCGTCAGGATATGGAAAAGAGCCCTCATTATCCGCCCAGGGACAAGTGCTCTCCGGAAGAGGTCCGAAGGATGCAGGAAGAGATCTCAAAGTACGGATATCTTGGGACATTTCAGGTCTGAATACGAAAGGACGTCCCTTTTTGTGATAACTGAACTAACCTGTGGGAAGTGATTCTAAGGTGAAGAAAAACTCTTTGGAGACAATCAGTAATTATATCGTTTTTGCCTTGGCGGCTCTGATCCTGCTGTTTCTGGCGGTACTGAGTGTGGGATCTACCGCGATGATCACCCTTAAGAACACGGAACATACCTTCCTTCTGCCGGATGATCTTAGAACCCATTTTTGCACGGTTTTTCTGTTTGTTCTGTTTTTGTTTCTTACTTCGAGATTAAAAGCAACGCGCCATTTTGCGGAGCACATCAATACGGACGAGCGGCATTCCGATAGGATCCGATGGATTACGATTTTGCTCATTGGAGTTCTTTCCGTCGCATTCATTTTCATAGTGAAAAATGAACCCGTCGGAGACCCGCTATGGATCTATCGGATCGCGGAGCAGTGGATTCGGAGGGATTATTCTTCCTTTGATCCGGGAAGCTATCTGAATGTCTATCCGCATCAACTTGGACTCATTCTTTTTTCAATGATCCTGCAGGCTGTTTTCGGTCTGAAGAATTATCTGGTTTTCCGGCTCATAAATGTGCTTGCCCTTTGCTTCATCTATAAGAATATGACGGATATCTCGGATCTTGCGGGAAACCGACCGGTATACGGCTTTTTCACGTTACTGTCCGGCGTATTTTTTCTGCCGGGGATCTTTTATACCACCTTCGTTTACGGAAATCTGATCGGGCTTTCCCTTTCGCTCGGAGCAGTGAAGAGGGCTGTTTCCTATGCAAAGAAGGAAAGGATTTCGGATGCGGCTCTTTCTATTCTCTGTATGATTCTTGCATTGATCGCGAAGAGTAATTATCTGATCTTTCTTATCGGAATCGTGCTGTACCTTATCCTTGTCATGATCAGAAAGCCGAAGATGAAGACCCTTCTTTATCTGATGATCCTGATCGCGGCAGTTTCCGTCCGTAGCCTCATTGTGGAGGCAGCAGTTTATTCCGTGACCGGTCATAAGACCGGCGAAGGCTCCACTATGTGGTCCTACGTTGCTATGGGGCTTTCGGAAAATGAGATAGGGCTTTATAACGGATGGCATAATGCCTATGATATGATTTCCTACAAAGAGCACAACGGAGATGTGGAAGCACAGAAGGAGGAATGCCTTCAAAAGATCCGTGAGAGGATCCTGTGTTTTGCTTCCGAGAAGAAATATGCAGTTAAGTTTTTTATCGGAAAAGAAGCATCGCAGTGGAACAATCCGGAGTTTCAGGCTCTCTGGATCAACCGGGTGATGACGGTCTCGGAAAAGGGACGTTCGGAGTTTGCAGAAAACCTTCTTACAGAACGGGCACAGTATCTTTTCACGAAGGTTTTCGATGAAATCCAGTTGCTCATTCTTCTGGGCGCTCTGCTCGGTTTGATCCTGAAGAAGGAGAAGGATGACCTCACATTTCTGTTCGCTACGATCTTTATCGGCGGATTTCTCTTTCATACAATATGGGAAGCGAAGGCACAGTACACGTTCATGTATTTCCTGCTTCTTCTGCCGATTTCGGTGGAGGGTTTCGGTTGCCTTATTCAAAAAGAGAACTTTTATGACAGGAAAGAGAAAAGGCTAAAACTGAAAAATGTGATTCTGTGCGGTTTGCTTCTTACTGTGATGGGTCTGATCCTTATTGCGGGGAAAGAAAAATATGGAAAAATACTTAATCTGGACAGAGATATTGCGGAGTATGAGGCATATCTTGAAGAGCTTACGGAAGAAGAGAACTAGCGTAACCTTGGAAAGAGATATCTGACAATGAAATACACACGCGGGGCTGAAGCATGGAACGGATACCGTATTTGCCAAGAAAGAAAAAATAAGGTATGCTTACCTGAGCATCATATGAATTTTGCTGAGAATAATGGAATTTGAAGTATCTGAAAAACTGAAAAAGATTTGTTTTGTGACTGTTTTGATCCTGTTGTACACAGGACTTTTTCTGCCATATCTTATATCGATTCCCTATTCGCTTCCGGCCAGCGACGATTTTTCCATGGCAGCGGGAATTGAAACCTCAATCCGGCTCCTGTCATCTGTCCGATTCGCAAACTATGCCTATACGGAACTGGGTGGCGGAATCTGGATAGCAAAAGTGTTTGAATGTCTGCTGAATCCTATCGCGGGACGAAGTGTGGATACGGCAGCGACGGGCATAACACTCTTTCTGTATTTTCTGATCTTTGTTTTATCGCTTCAGTTTTTTTTCAGAAGTCTTTTTCGATATGAATGGAAAATGAAGACAACACTGCTTCGGGAGATCCTGCTGTTTATTGCAACGGCTATTCCTCTTAGCGGCGCGGTCTATAACGAGGTTTTCTACTGGTTTTCCGGGGCGACCTATGGAATATTTATGTCCTTATTCTTTTTGTATGGGGGCTTTCTGTTTTGCTACTACGGTACAAGGGAAAAGAAGTATTTGTGCCTGTTTGTGATAATCGGTACGCTGTGCTGCATGAATCTCCCCTATAGTCTGCCCGTGATAATGCTTTATCTGACAGTTATACTGAAGTATTCAAAAGACAGAAAGGAGTTTTTCCGAAAGCTGATCCTGCTTGTCTTATTTATCTGCGGAGCATCTGTATATCTTTTGTCGCCGGGAGTCAAGAGAAGGAGTGAACTCGTCGGTTCCGCCGATCTTTCTTTGAAAAATCTCTTAATTGCCTGCAGAAACGATGTCACAGTATTGTTAATGAGAGCGTTTGAAATATTCACCAGGTATCCGATACAGATCTATATGCTGTTGCTTGTATTCCTGATAGGAACAATGGGCCGATCAAAGGGATCCGCTTCTGAGGAGAAAGCGGCAGGGATAAAGAAGAGCATCCGGCAATTTGTCCTTTATCTTATTTTCGGAGGAGTCGCTGTGTTCGGAGCAGTCTATCCGGTCGTCCTGGGATATGCTTCTTCCTCACTTCCAAACAGAATCTGCTTTCTTGCCGATACATATCTGATGATTTATCTGATTGGCGTAATGTACCTGTTGGGATGTCTGCTGAAGCGGACGCTTCATATCAAATGGACCCGCCCGGGATACGTGGCGGCAGCTTTTCTTTTTGTTGTTGAGCTATATACCGGAACCGTCGTCAATGAGAGGTTTCTGCTTTCCGCTCCAATCCGGATAGCAGCTGATTTATCAGAAATCAAAGCTGAACACGATGCATGGACAGGGATACTGCTGGAAGCGGAAAGATCCGGAGAGAGAGATGTTCTGATCCGTCACTCGAGAATAAATGATACCGGAGTTTTGAAATCTCCGGATTTATGGGAAGATGAGACCTGGTGGGTAAACAGAGCTGTCGGCCGGTATATGGGTAAGGATTCCGTAAAGATCACATGGAGCGAATGATATAAGTCCCCTGCAGACACGGAAACTTATTCACGCAATACGGATTATCAAGATTTAAGTAGCATGAACAATTGTGAAGTAAAGGCCGGAATAGAGACCGGCGAAAAGAGACGGGATCGGGCAATAGACGGATTAAGAGCAGTTATGATCATGCTCATAGTATTGCTTCACTCCTGCCGGTTTGGAGTACCGTGGCTATCGGGCACTTTGGGTAATTTATTCTTCTTTTTGATCAGCGGATATCTTCTTACGGATTCGAAGCGATGGAAGAGTTTTGATGAGGGCTCCGCAGATGCGGACAGACCGGGGCTTTTCGTGTTCCTATGGGACAGGCTGAAGAAGATTTATCCGGCCTATCTTTTGTCAACAGCAGTACTCTTTGTTTTAGGGCATACCAAAAGTCTGATCCTGCTTCTGGCGAATGTTGCTTTGATCAGTTCGGGATGGTTCTGGGATGACGAGACGATTAACGGCCCCGCCTGGTTTCTTTGCGTACTTCTCATAGATTATATTCTTTTTTACGTACTGAATCGTTTTGTCTCCAGAAAATTCCGTCCATATGTGGTTCTTATACTTTTTCTTGTCTCTTTTGGGCTTGGCAGAATAAACCTTGATCTTCCGTTTCTGTATGGAAGGACTATGAGCGGTATATCGGAATTTATGCTTGGATGTCTATTGAAGTACGGCATGAATCGAATCCCGTCAAAGCTGCGCTATCCGATCGCAGCGGCATCCGGTGTGATCTGGGCAGCTGCACTTACGGCGGCTGTCATCTTTGGGGCTGACAGAGCATTGATAGACGGCGGAGTTTTTTATGCAGTTATTCTTGTTCCGCTGCTGGTCATAAGTACTGTATACGGACGGTTTATTCCGAAATGCTTTTCGCTATATCCGCTTGCACTGTTAGGAGAAAAGAGCATGTATCTTTTTATCTGGCATGTAGCGGTACAGCAGGTTCTGAATATTGTCATCGGCAACAAGGGTAACTGGTTTGAGAATATATGGACAGAACTCTTATATTTGATCGTGCTGATCGCTTTCTGCTTCGGATATTCCCGGGTGGAAGGATATGTGAGAAGAAAGGTAAAGGCAATGTCTCATAGCGATAATGAAAAATCCGCATGAAAGATTGACAAAACAAATGCATGAAAATCCTGAGGAAAGACCTTGCAGAAGCGGTTCAAAGATTTTGCTAAAAAGTGCATATTATGATTGAGCAGGGGCGTGTCTTGATTACGATTTTGCGCATCTTTTGGATTATGGGTATCACATAACCATTTCTCTCTCAAAGCTTCTTATGTATGATGCGGCAATGGAGTTTATGCCGTGATACAACAGAACTGGGATGGAAAGATCACGATCGGAGATGGGAGAGGATCTGCATTACCTATCGAGAGTCAACTGCTCAGAGAAAGAGCTCCAAAGGATGCGAAAGGAACTTTTAATGAATAAAAAAGAAAAGATAAAGCATACTGTTCTGAAAAAGGTACTGTTCATCTTGATAGCGATAGGTACTGTTTATGCTGTGATTCGCCCTATGACATTGAATGAGGTTTGGAACAATACACTTCATGATTACAGGACGGATCATATGTATCAATATCAGGAATTAACAACCTCC
>JAILLW010000042.1 GCA_024692955.1 Lachnospiraceae bacterium
GATACCTCGGAACCAGCCTGGGTGAAACGGAAGATGTTGTCAATGAACAAAAGCACATCCTTTCCGCCCTTGTCACGGAAATACTCGGCCATGGTAAGACCGGTCAGGCCGACACGCATTCTCGCCCCGGGGGGCTCGTTCATCTGACCGAAGACCATCGTCGTCTTGTCGATAACGCCGGACTCCGTCATTTCATGATAAAGGTCATTTCCTTCTCTCGTACGTTCACCAACACCGGTGAATACGGAATAGCCTCCGTGCTCCGTCGCGATATTGTGGATCAGCTCCTGGATCAGGACCGTCTTTCCAACGCCGGCACCGCCGAAGAGACCGATCTTTCCACCCTTCTGATAAGGGCAGAGCAGGTCAACGACCTTGATCCCCGTCTCGAGAAGTTCCTGCTCCGTGGACTGCTCCACGAAAGCGGGTGCCGGTCTGTGGATCGGCTCATAGCCTACATCTTCGGGCGCGGGTTTATTGTCGATGGGCTCGCCCAGTACGTTGAAGATACGTCCCAGTGTATTTTCTCCCACGGGAACCGTGATCGGAGCGCCGGTAGCGATCGCTTCCATACCCCTTACCAGACCGTCCGTAGGCCCCATCGCGATACATTTCACCGTATCGTCTCCGAGGTGCTGTGCCACTTCGACTGTCAGCGATCTGCCGTCCTTCAAAGGAATCCTGATCGCCTCATTGATCTCCGGAAGAGAGCCTCCCGTAAATTTGATATCCAGTACGGCTCCGATGATCTGAAGGATCTTTCCGCTGCCGCGCTTTTCGTTATCTGCCATCTTTTACATCCTTTCTTTTTTAACTGATCGCGTTTGCTCCCGCTATGATCTCCGTCAGCTCCTGGGTAATGGACCCCTGACGGGCTCTGTTATACTGAAGGGTCAGTTTGTCGATCATTTCCTCCGCGTTGCTCGTGGCGGAATCCATCGCCTGCATTCGCGCACCGTTCTCGGAGGCCACGGCCTCGATCATCGCGCCATAGATGATACTCGTGATATACTTCGGGATCAGCATATCCAGAGCATCTTCCGGAGCCGGCTCGAAGTTCATCAGCGTATTGTCCTCAGCCTCAGTCTCCAGTGCCTCTTTTAAGGATTCGGAATCCTCATAGCCGGGCTGAATGCCCTGCTTTTCCGCCTTCGCCGGAACTTCTTCCGTATCTTTCCCGGTGTTTTTCGTCTCGACCACCGGCAGAAGTCTTAAGAGTGTCGGAATATGGGAGACCGTATTCTTGAAACCGGTATAAGCCAGATAGATCTCCGAAATCTTTCCGCCGTCATAATCCTCCAGCAGCTGATTCGTGATCTTCATCGCCTCGGCGTATACGGGTTCATCGATGAAATCCGAGTAGTCGCCCGCGATCTCATAGGATCGTCCGAGCGCATCCCTCCCCTTTTTTCCTACCGCATAGATCGCGAGCTTATCATCCTTCAGCACACCCTGCGTGATCAGCTTAACGATATTGGAATTGTATCCTCCCGCCAGGCCGCGGTTCGAAGTGATCACGACCACTGCCTTTTTGTCGCCGGTTCCTTCTTTCAGGAATCTATGCTCCAGATTCTTTGTCCGTTTCAGGATCGACTGGACCGTATCATACATTCCGTGAAAGTAGGTCTTGCTCTTTTCCGCATTGGTCTTTGCCCTCTGGAGCTTGACCGTGGAAACCAGCTTCATGGCTTTCGTAATCTGCTGCGTGCTCTGGATACTTCCTTTGCGGCGCTTGATATCTCTCATTGAGGCCATATGAAGTGCCCCTTTCTGTTATTCTTTAGCGGAACTGTCCGATAAACTCGTCCAGTGCCTTCTTCAGCGTTTCCTCGACTGCGTCCGAGATCACCTTTTCCTCCGCGATCTTATTCGGAACCTCAGGATATTTCGTATCCAGGAACTCGAAGAACTCGGTCTCGAACCGTGTCACATTCTCTACCGGGATATCCAGCAGATATTTCTTGGTGGCCGCGTAGATGATGATGACCTGATACTGAACCGGCATAGGCTTGTACTGGGGCTGCTTGAGCATTTCCCTGATCCGTTCACCCTGAGCCAGACGTTCCTTCGTATCCGCGTCAAGTTCCGAACCGAACTGAGCGAACGCCGCCAGTTCTCTGTACTGCGCCAGCTCCACACGGATCGGTGCCGAGATCTTTTTCATCGCCTTGATCTGTGCGGCGCCTCCTACTCTCGATACGGAGATACCGGGGTTTACCGCCGGACGGAAACCGGAATTGAACATTTCCGTTTCCAGATAGATCTGGCCGTCCGTGATGGAAATAACATTGGTCGGGATATAAGCCGACACATCGCCTGCCTGCGTCTCGATGATCGGAAGCGCGGTCAGTGACCCGCCGCCGTACTCTTCCGACATTCTGGCCGCACGTTCGAGAAGCCTTGAATGCAGATAGAATACATCGCCGGGATAAGCCTCACGGCCGGGCGGACGACGAAGCAGCAGGGAGAGTGTCCGGTATGCCGCGGCGTGCTTTGTCAGATCGTCATAGATCACCAGCACGTCCTCGCCGTTCTCCATCCATTCCTCTCCGATGGCGCAGCCCGAATAAGGCGCTATATACTGCAGGGGCGCAAGTTCCGAAGCCGAAGCGGCTACCACGGTCGTATAATCGAAAGCACCGTACTCATCCAGCGTCTTTACGATGGAGGCTACCGTGGAGGCCTTCTGTCCGATGGCCACGTAAATACATTTTACGCCCTGTCCTTTCTGATTGATGATGGTATCGATCGCGATCGCCGTCTTACCTGTCTGACGGTCGCCGATGATGAGCTCACGCTGCCCGCGGCCGATGGGGATCATGGAGTCGATCGCCTTGATACCGGTCTGAAGCGGTGTGTCTACCGATTTTCTGGTAATTACACCGGATGCCACACGCTCGATCTGACGGTGGCGGTCCGTAACGATGGGGCCCTTGCCGTCAATGGGCTGACCCAGCGCGTTAACGACTCTTCCCAGCATTGCGTCGCCTACCGGAACCTCAACCACACGGCCGGTCGTCTTGACCGTATCGCCCTCGCTGATGTTCTTCGCGTTTCCAAGCAGAACCGCGCCGACATTGTCTTCCTCGAGGTTCAGCACCATGCCGAACACTTCGCCCGGAAATTCCAAAAGTTCGCCCTGCATCGCGTTCTCAAGTCCGTGCACACGGGCGATCCCGTCCGCCACCTGAATGACGGTACCGACATCCCTGACTTCCAGTTCCCCGGCGTAACGCTTAATCTGCTCTTTGATAACGGAGCTTATTTCTTCCGGTTTCAAATTCATGGATTTTACGCACCTTTCTTTCGATTTCTATCCTATCCGAACCTTCAACAGTTCGCTTTGAAGCTTGTTAAGTTTCGTCCTGATACTGCTGTCCACGACACGGTCGCCGATCCGGATCAGCATACCGCCGATCAGCGACTCGTCCACGGAATAATGCATTTCCATCGACCGGTACTTCGTGGTCTGAAAGAGTCTTGCTTCCACTTCCTTTTTCTGGGCATCGGAAAGTTCCATGGCCGTCGTGACATAGGCGATGCCGATTCCTTTCAGAGCCTTGACCTGGTCTTCGAAGTAGTCCAGGATCTCATCCACCGCGTCATATCTTCCCTTGACGATGATCAAATGAAGAAAGCCGAGAAGATTGTCGGAGATCCGGTCCTTGAAAACATTCTGCAGTACGGACAGTTTGTCCTCTTTGAGGATCTTCGGATGATTCATCATCTTTCCGAAATCGGGATTTTCGGCAAACACTTCCCTGAGGAATCGGATCTCCTCAAGAAGCTCGTCTTCTTTCCCCTCGGAAACGGCCAGCTCAAACAGGGCTTCGCCGTAAGTTGCCGATACTAGCTTAGCCATGTGGTCTCACCTATTTCCTTTAATGTATCATTGATCAAAGAGTCCTGAACGGTAGTATCGATCGAAGCGCTGACCACCTTGCCCGCCATGAGCGAAGCGATCACGACCATCTCGCGCCGAACGTCATCCGCGGCCTTCTGCTTTTCGAGTTCCGCTTCCCGGCTGGCGCGTTCAACGATGTGCGAAGCCTCTTCCCTTGCCTCCGCAAGGATCTTGCTTTCGTTTTCAAGCGCGCGCTTACGCGCATCGGCAAGAATGACTTCCGCTTCCTTATCGATCTCTCTTAATCTGGCTTCGTATTCCGCTTTGAACGCGGCCGCTTCTTCCTTGTCTTTCGCGGCATCATCCAGTTCGCCTTTGATCTTTTCGGAACGCTTTTTCATCATTTCGCGCACCGGATTAAAGAGCAGGTTCGACGCAATGAGAAACAGCACGAATACCGCGACGATCATCAGGACTGCGTCATGAAGCAGCTGAAGATCGAGATCAAACAGTCTTTCCATTCAAAAACCTCCTTTCTTTCTTATTTTTTCGGTCAGTCTTAACCGACAAGAGGTTTTACGAACATAAGGAGCATTGCCACAAGCAATCCGTAAAGACCGGTGGTCTCCGCTACGGCCTGTCCGAGAAGCATCGTGGAAGTAACATCCGACTTGGCTCCGGGATTCCGTCCGACCGCCGCTGCCGCATGACCGGCTGCGATACCCTGTCCTACACCGGGGCCGATACCCGCGATAACCGCAAGACCCGCGCCGATTGCCGAGCAACCTAAGATAAATTTGTCATTAAATTCCATTTTGTTCTCCTCCTTAAATGATTTAATGAACTTTTTCTCTCTTTATTCTTCACTCACTGTGCGTGCATCCGTGATGTAGGTCATGGTCAGCATGCAGAATACATACGTCTGGATCGCACCAGAGAAAAGATCGAAGTAAACGTGAAGCGCCGCGGGCCAGACGAGAGCCACTTTACTCATCAGTCCGTAGATCAGCGCCATGATCACCGTTCCGGAAAGCACGTTCGCGAAAAGACGGAGCGAGATCGAGATCGGAACCGCGAAATCACCGATCAGGTTGATCGGAAGCCAGAACACCCAGGGATCGCAGAGTCCCTTCAGGACACCGATGGGTTTCTGATACTTGAATTTGTTGAAGGTGATCAGTGTAAAGGTCATGATGCCCAGGGCAAAGGTGGTCCCGTAATCCGCCGTCGGCGGACGGAGTCCCAGAAGCCCCGAAATATTGCTTAAGAGGATAAAGATAAAGATCGTTCCGATATAGTTTCTGAAGTATACCGCATGACCGCCCATAACGGAAGTGACCATGCCGTCAAGTTTTTCAACGATGAGTTCCAGCACATTCTGAAATCCGTCAGGAACCTCGGTCGCCTTTTTCATCCTGCGGTTCGCCGCGATGCAGAACCCGATGATGATCAGCATTACGATCAGGATACATACATGCGAGGTTGTGATCCAGACCGTCTGTCCGAACAGCTCATACGAGAATACGCCCTTGATCATGAAATCAATGTTGGCGCCTTCCGATAAGAGAATACCGTTACCCATTTGTTATGCTCTCCTTATATAAGATTCCCCGCCGCTTCCCTGTCATCCGCGGGGATGTCGTTTCCTTCTTCTTCGCCCGTGCTCTCTTCCGGCACATACGGCGGTTCTTCCCCGTAGATCCTGTCGGAGATCTTCTTCATCGGCCTGTTAAGATAAGCGCCGATCTTTACTCCGATAATCCCGGCAAATACCGTGAGCACGCTGATCCTTCCGCTTAAAGCGCTAAGGGCAAGTACCAGAAGCGCCGCGGTGTATCTCAGGATATAGTTGAGCCGCATCTTTTTGGTGGCAGCCTCCGTATCAAGTCCCAAAGCACCGTCTATGCTCTTCCAGAGATGCCAGGCATAAACAAGCGCACAGAGGATCCCGATCAGAAGTCCCGCCGGATAAGATATCGGATCCTCCGGCCGAAAAATGAAGAGGCCGGTTCCGATAATGATCAGAGCAAGAATCCCGTAGGCAAGGATCCCGCACCAGAGTTCAAAGAGCGTCCGGTCAATCGCGTTTCTGATCCGGTCCGTCATCTTCGTCCTCCTTTTCGGCTCTCGAGCCGCTTCCTTCATAAGGGGAAGTCCCGTTCCCTCCGCCGGAGATATTCTTCGCCATACGGTAAACATTGAAGCCTCCCGCAACGGCACCAATAAAAAAAAGCAAAATAAAGAGAAAGGATGTACCCAGCTTTTTATCGAGCAGATAGCCGCCGAAGGAACAAAGGAAGATCGGAACGATCATATTGATCCCGAACTGGCCGATCATGGAAAAAGCCCGTATAATGCCCTTTTGTTCTTTCAAGCGAAGCTCCTTATCCGGTTTATAAACCCATACGCAAGAATTATACTAATTCCGGACACTGTTGTCCAGTTAAATTACTCACAAAGGCGGCTTTGAAAACACCGTTGTCCGCGGTTCCGAAATGGAGTATACTATTGAAAAAGCGGCCCAGGAGGTATTCTATGACCAATCCGATCCTTTATCGACGGCGCATCATTCCCGATGAATGCATTCTTCTCAAAGGGGATGAGATACTGAGCGCGGATGAAGACCGGATCGTCACAAAATGGAATACTTTGAAACCGCGGGCCGATTTTCATCACGGCTATTCCTGCTATTTCCTCAAAGAAGGCTTTAAGATCTCCCGCTTTTTAAGAGAAGACGGTTCTCTGGTCTACTGGTACTGCGATATCGTGGATTTCGACTTTCGAAAGCTTACGAACGAGCTTGTCGTTACGGATCTCCTCGCCGATGTGATCGTCTGTCCGGACGGCTTTGTTAAAGTCGTGGACCTTGATGAACTCGTTACGGCTCTTGATGACGGGCTGATCGATCAGGACATCCTGAAGCGGGCGCTCCTTTGTCTCGACAAGCTTCTTTCGATCGTTTATGCCGGCAAGTTCGGCGAATTGACAAAATATCTTCCTAAATAACCCCCGATATGTTATGATGTTCGCATGAAAACACTGCGAAACCGAATCCTGTCGGTACTTCTGGTACCGGCAGTCATTTTGATGAATATCTCTTTCGTCTCGCCGGCCGATGAGCTCGATGAGACGATCGCGGCCATGCAGCAGGAGGAGGCCAGGACTCAGGAGACCATCTCCAATCTCGAAAAGGAGACTCAGGAGACGAAAAATGCGATCTCTGCCCTGGAGAGCGAGCGGGAAGCCACCGAAAGCACCGTAGTTGATCTGAAGAATCAGAGCAGTGTGCTCAAGAGCACGATCAACGGCTATACGGGACAGCTGAACGAACTTTCCGAACAGATCGAAGAGGCCGAGGAAGCCCTTGCGGAAACCTCCTCCGAGATCGTCGCCCTGAACAGCGAGCTTTCCGACCTTCGAAGCGAAAAAGAAGAATGCTACCGGCTTCTGAAAATGCGGATCAAAGCGGCCTACGAAAACGGCGGTACCGAAGGTATGGTCCTCAGGGTACTTCAGTCCGCTTCCATAGGCGAATTTCTCAACAAGGCCGACTATATGAAGGCCGTGGTGGAATATGACCGGAGAAAGCTGGCTGAATATCAGGCCCTCGAAGAACAGCTCGTATTAAAGACCGCTGCCGTTGAGGAACGGGAAGAGGAGCTGAATGCCTATCAGGATACCCTTGATGAGAAGCATTCGGAGCTGGCGGATCTGACCGATACCGTCCGGGGACAGCTGGATTCCACCTACAACAGCATCAATACGGAAAAGGGAAAACTGGCCGACTATGACCGGCAGCTGGCCGATCTTGATAAAAAAATGAAATCTCTGGAATCCAGGGTGGCAGCCGCTCAGGCGGATCTCGCCCGTCAGATTGCGGAACGCCTTTCCCTTACAAGGGAAGATACCTCCGGTTCCTACGCTGCGAGCGCTTCCGAACTGGAATGGCTTGCCGCCACGATTCAGGCCGAAGCCGGCGGCGAATCCTATACCGGGAAGCTGGCGGTCGGCTCCGTAATCATGAACCGGGTGAAGAGTTCCGCTTTTCCTAACACCATCGTCGGCGTCATCACCCAGAATATGCAGTTTGCCTCCTACCGTTCCGGCAAGGTCGAGCTCATCATCAGCCGCGGGCCGAATTCAGCCTGCATACAGGCGGCTCAGGAAGTACTGAACGGCGCGCGTGTCGGCGACTATCTCTTCTTTATGACACAGTATTTCGCGGATTATTACGGGATCAGCGAATATACGATGATCGGCCACCATGCGTTTTTCTATCGCTGGGTCACAAACAAGAAGGAAAAAGAGCCCGAAGAGGAAGAGGACTACGAAGAACCGGCCCCGGAAAAGCCCGAAGAGGAAGAAAACATGCCCCCGGAAGAAGAAGTTGAAAAACCCGAAGAGCCGGAAGATGACCAGCCCTCCGGGGATGATACCGGAAGTGAAGATACCGGTGATACGGATCAGGGCGAAGAATATGTCGATACGGACGATCCCGTAGACGATTGACTTCCGAAGCCCTTAAGACGCCTGTCAGGATTCCAGTTTTGCGATCCTGCGCACATGCTTTTCCTCTCCGGAAAAAGGGGTATTCAGAAAAACATCCGTGATCTCGATCGCGAGAAGGTCTCCCACCACGCCGGCACCCAGAGCCAGCATGTTCGCATCATTATGAAGACGCGTCATTTTCGCCATATACGGATCCGTGCAGAGAGCGCAACGGATCCCTTTTATTTTGTTTGCCGTAATGGAGATCCCTATCCCCGTGGTACAGATCACGATCCCCCGCTCGCAGTTTCCGGAGGCTACCGCCTTCGCCGCCTCTTTTCCGAAGTCCGGATAATCGCAGGATTTTTTCTCGAAGCAGCCGAAGTCCACCACCTCATGTCCCGCTTTTTCCAGATACTCCCTGATTCTGATCCTAAGATCATAACCGCCGTGATCCGATCCCATTGCGATCTTCATGATTCTCCTCCTTATACCGTGATCTCTTTATGTCCTGCCGCCTTTAAAAGGCGGTTCATAACCGCTTCCTTAAGTCCCGGACCCGCGAAGCTCTCGGCGAAGATCCTCCCGGCCCCCTCATCGTCACATTCCCTGAGGATCCGGAACAGATTCCTGGCGATGGCATTCTCATCCTCTCTGGCCCCGATATTTTTAATGATATCGGCCCGGTAGGAAGAGGCGGTTTCCGTTGATGCGATAACAGCTGTTATTATATGATGCCCCGGGGTATTTCGCGCTTTTTCGATCTCCCCGTTGATATACCTTTCCACCGCAGCCTTCTCTCCCCGTACCACTGTCAGGTCCCCTTTCGGCGCATAATGACGGTACTTCATTCCGGGGGCTTTCGGGGCGATCCCGCTGTCGTCCTTGATGAGCGCGCGGTCGATCTCCACATCGCCGAGAACTTCCCGGAGCTCTTCCAGAGTTACCCCGCCGGGCCTTAAGACCGTAGGGATCTCTGATGTCA
Organism: Lachnospiraceae bacterium; assembly: GCA_024692955.1. Taxonomy (GTDB): domain Bacteria; phylum Bacillota; class Clostridia; order Lachnospirales; family Lachnospiraceae; genus JAILLW01. Next base: position 9,318 of record JAILLW010000042.1, read on the forward strand.
GATCCACGATCGTCGATTCGAGGCCGATCACACAGTCTCCGCCGTCCAGGATCACGTCGACCCTTCCGGAAAGATCCTCGATCACATATTTTGCCGAGGTCGGAGAAGGTCTTCCGGAGCGGTTCGCGCTCGGTGCCGCGATGAAGCCTCCTCCTTCCCGGATCAGGGCTTTTGCCGCCGGGTTTGAAGGAAAGCGGATCGCTACGGTGTCAAGTCCCCCCGTGGTCTCTTTCGGTACCCTGTCCTTTTTGGGAAGGATCATGGTAAGGGGCCCGGGCCAGAAACGGTCCGACAGAAGGTAAGCCTCCTTCGGGATCCTGTCCGATAATTCCGGGAGATCCCCGATATCCGCGATATGTACGATCAGAGGATTGTCGGAAGGACGTCCCTTGGCCTGATAGATCCTTCTTGAAGACTCCGGATTGAAAGCGTCTCCTCCGAGACCGTATACGGTTTCCGTAGGAAAAGCCACAAGTCCCCCTTCCTTAAGGATCCTTCCGGCTTCCGCTATGGCCTTTTCCGATGCCGGATCCGGCTCATTTTCCTTCGTGTAATTGATCCGTACGATCCGGGTTTCCATCAGTTTCCCGCGTAGTCCTCTTCGATCACGTCCCAGATCCCGGGCTTTTCAAAACCGAGCCTCCAGCACGCGAATCCGCCGAGTTCGTATTTGTTCATGATGTTCAGCCGGACTTTCAGGGATTCCTCATCCTCCAGCCAGCATTCCACGGTCTTGTTGCCGTCTTTATAGGAAGCATAGTTCTGGCAGGTCTCCTCATCCCATTCCGGTGTGAGCGAATGATTCGAAAGCCAGTCGGAAGCAGTCTGCATATCCACCGCCTGCGAGGTCACATCGCTTCCTTCCGTCTCCCAGATCCGGGTGTAGAACGGTACCGCGTTGATAATCTTCGCGGCAGGCACCTCATCGAGGGTCATGGTAATGCCCGTTTCCACATAGCCGATGGAGGCAACGCTTCCGGCCTCGGAGCTTCCGGCGTAATGCTCGTCATATCCCATGATTACCACATAATCCGCAGCTTCTCCCTGCGTCTTCCTGTCATAATATCCGGTTCCCCCGATGGGTACATAATTGTCCACCGAAAGAACGAGTCCGTTCCTCCTGCATTCGATGGAAATCTCCCGGATAAATTCCGAAAAATCCTTACCCGCGGAGGCGGGCAGGAGCTCAAAGTCGATGTTGATCCCGTCGATCCCGAGTTCAAGGCTCTTTTCCACCAGGGAATGCACAAGTTTCTGTCTCGTGGTCGTCGCGGACAGGATCGCGTCCATATCGATCTCCCCGGAAAACTCGATATTCTCCGCAAGGGCCCAGACTTCAAGTCCCATATCATGTGCACGGTTCACATAGTCCTGTGTTGCGTAACTGACAAAATTGCCTTCGTTGTCATTTATCTTGAACCAGGTGGGTGAGATCACATTCATTCCCTTCACGTTTGCCGTCATTTCGGAAAGCGTACTGTTTCCGCCTTCTCCCGCGACGGCATGAAAGCCCATAATGATCTTCCGGTTTTCCGTAAGTGAAGTATATTCCGCATCATAACCCGGATATTTATCCGTCGAAGAAGGGATCGGAAGCTCCGGCATTACCCCGTCAAGGTGCCTGTTCTCCACATATCCGATGAGAGCATCCTTCGTCATCACCTTGGACCACTCATCCATCTGCTCGAGCACGATCACCTTATCGCCTTCCTTAAGATCGGTGAGGATCTCGCTTTTTACTCCGCCCCGGTGCCTTACCGCCGTGTCCTTCTTTGCGGATGCCACGGTACGCTGGTCATAGGAGGAAGTAAGCCGGATCCGCTTCGGCTCATCATAGTATTCATACTCAAATACGGAAAAGAGAGCAGCATAATCAAGAGCGACAAGGATCTCTCCCTTTTCCTTTAAAAACGGCGCATAATCATAGTTTTGGGCCGTATCCTCCGTCCGGTCCGTAACGGTCTTCTGTCCTTCCGATACCACGAGCATATGCTCCGGAAGCGTATAGATCAGAAGATCCTCGACCTCGTCGTAATAGAAGCGGGAGTTCAGATAGGTGAGCACGAAATCCAGAGTCACATAGCAGGTGTCCTTCAGATAAAATGCCCTGTCCTCCATAAACTGCCCGTCCCGGATGATCGCCACATCCGTATCGGAATCATTTTCGAAATAGGTCTTCAAATCGTAGCGCTCCTTTGAATAGGAATAACGGTCAATGATCTGTCGTCCGAAACTCAGTCCTCCGATAACGAGGATGAGCGCGATCGCGATCGCAACCGGAATGATCTTTTTCTTCATTAATCATGCCCCTTTACTGCGACGATACCCTTTTCACCGCCGCAAGGCTCATTTTATCACACTATGACAACAGGGTCAAAAATCATCTTTTCCCGTTCTCATACCGGTCAGGAAGATTCCGCGATCGTTCCGCTGCGGGAATTCCCCGGTCCGGGGGGCCGGATCCGCATCCGATAAGGTAAGTCAGTAAGTTTCATAAGGAGTCATCCGAAGGATCCCGGTCCCGAACCCGAAAGACCGAAGGCCGTAGTATGAGCCCGCGCGGAACAGATCGCGAAAACACGGGGCGCTCCGTATATCTAAAAAGAGTAAAGCAATGATTCTTGTCAGTGAAAATCCGTTTTGATGTATGTTGTGATGTGATTGGAGGATTCCACGAGGATTAACAAACAAAAAGGATGAAAATCCGTAAAGAATTCAATTGGAAGTCCGCACGCAGAACGCGTGGGAAAGTAGGTTAAAAAAGTTTGCTTTACTGCCGATCCACGATAATCCGGATTCACCTCCCAGCCGATATATATATTGGAGGCGTCCCGCAAAAGAGATGTTAGTACATTTCCACAAGAATGTCAAGTGTATATTTCGGTTTTATTGGTAAATTTATACAAGGCAATTTCTTAAAAAAATCGAAAGAAACCTTGAAATGCGTTGACGCAATCGGCATTTTTAGTATAATAAAAGCACCATAAAAGGAGGAAAGGCATGCGTATTGAAAAAGTTAACGAAAATCAGATCCGCTGCACGCTGACCAAAGAAGACCTGATCAGCAGGAAACTGAAACTTTCAGAGCTTGCTTACGGTACGGACAAAGCGAAATCCCTGTTCCGCGATATGATGCAGCAGGCCTCCTTTGAGTTTGGTTTTGAAGCGGAAGATATCCCTCTTATGATCGAGGCGATCCCCGTGAGCAGTGACTGCATCGTCCTGATCATCACAAAGGTTGAGGATCCGGACGAACTCGATACAAGGTTTTCGAAGTTTGCTCCTTCCGTACATGAAGGAAGCAATCCCCTTTCGGAACTCCTTGAATCCCTGGCGGAAGGAGCCGATGATGTGCTCGAGCTCTTCAAAAAGCTCCAGAATACGCATCAGGCGATCCCCACGAGCGCCGCTTCCTCCCAGCCCATGTCGGAAATGTCCGATGAGGAGGCCCGGGATGCCGCCAAGTCCGCATTTAAAAAGGATCTCCAGAAAAAGATCTCCGATGCCAGCGAATCCATGGCCCTTATCCGGATCTATTATTTCGAGACCATGACGGAGCTTATCCGGCTTTCGAAGATCGTGGATCCTTTCTATCACGGGGTCAATTCCCTCTATAAGGACAGTGACGGAGGCTATCTCCTCGCCGTATCGAAGTCCGACCATACACCGGCCGACTACAACCGTGTGTGCAATATCCTCGCGGAGTACGGCAGATGTCTGAAATCCGTTTCCGGCTCCGAGGCCTATCTCGCGGAGCATCACGAACCGATCATTTCCGACAATGCCATCGCCACTCTCGCCAGGCTTTGATAAAGGAAGATCATATGACCAAAGGACGAATCCATTCATTAGAAAGTTTCGGCACAGTCGACGGACCCGGCACAAGGTTCGTCGTCTTTGTGCAGGGGTGCCCCATGCGCTGCCTGTACTGTCACAATCCTGATACCTGGGCCATGACCGGCGGTACCGAGATGGATCCGCAGGAGATCGTGGATGAGTATCTCAGGAATGAAGCCTTTTACCGGAACGGCGGCGGTCTCACCGTGACCGGCGGCGAGCCTCTTATGCAGGTGGACTTTCTGATCGATCTTTTTACGCTCCTTAAGGAGCACAATGTCCATACCTGCATCGACACCTCCGGGATCGCTTATAAAAAGGATAATACGGAATATATCAAAAAGCTGGACCGGCTGATGCCGCTTACGGATCTCGTAATGCTGGACATCAAGCATATCGATCCGGAGATGCACAGGAAACTGACCTCGCAGCCCAACGACGGGATCCTTGATTTCGTCAGCTACCTTGATGAGCATCATGTGGATATGTGGATCCGTCATGTGGTGGTTCCGGGCTGGACGGATGATGACAAATATCTCTACGATCTCGGATATTTCATCGGACAGTTTGATAATCTGAAAGCTCTGGATGTCCTGCCCTATCATACGATGGGCAAGCCGAAATACGAAAAGCTCGGATTTCCTTATCCTCTCGAAGGAGTGGAGCCCATGGATAAGGACGAGGCGATCAAAAAGAAGCAGGTGATCCTCGACGGGATTCGCGACCGCCGCGGGATCCATCATCCGAAAGATTCCGAATGACCGTGATCTTCTTTCCGTACGGGGATGCCCGGTACGACGGAATAAAGAAGGATACATTACAGAAACAGAAATCAAAGAAATAAAAGGAAAGAAAGGATAACGAAAATGGCTGAGATTACGAAAGATATGACGATCAGTGAGATCCTCCGTACGGCACCGGATGTGGTACCGAAGCTTCTTGAAGCGGGAATGCACTGCATCGGCTGTCCCGCGTCCCAGGGCGAATCCCTTGAACAGGCCGCCATGGTACACGGGATCGACATCGATGATCTGATGGATGCACTGACGGAAGGTCAGGACTGACCGCCGGTTTCCTTTTTCCTTTTACGAATAAGGAACACCGCCAGGACAGCCGCTGCCGCAGCGACAATGAGGACCGGGACAAGGATTCGAAGTGCCGGTCCTTTTTTTGTCCCCGTTTCCGAAGCTGCGCCCGCGGGTTCTTCCGCTGCTTCCGCATTCTGTACAGATGTGTCATCACCGGTGATTGCCGTATCATCATTTCCGGACTCCGGCGCCGTGATCTCAGCTTCGTCGATCACTTCGATCCGAAGATCGTCAAGGAGCAGATCCGCGTTGCCGTCTGTCTCAAAATACAGAGAAACCCCTTTCCAGTCCTCGGGGATCTTATACGTCCCGGAAAGAAGGACCCAATCCTCTCCCGGATTTTCTTTTGCGATCTCTTCGGTCTCTTCTCCTTCAACACCCATCATCACCGTAGCATCCGACGTTTTCGCGTAGATTTCCGCGCGGATCGCCGATCCGGCAAAGCGTGAGATATCGATCTTCGCGGTGGCATCCTGCTCATTGCGCACCACCTTCAGCGCGACCCCGGCCTTCGCACCTTCGGTATGATTTTCATTCATTACCATAAAGAGTTCGGACTGGTGGCCTGTTCCCCTGCTGAAAAATCCTGCCGTTTCGGGCGTCCAGGTAACCGTCGTATCGCCCTGCTTATAGGGCTCAAAGTCAAGATTCATTTCGGTAAGAGGTCCGAGAACCTCTGCTTCGGTCATCGTGAACTCTTCTCTTTTTCCGGCAGCCACCACCGCTTCAAAGGCGGGCTTTCTCCCGAGATCTCCGTAAAAGAGAAGGGGATCCGCTCCCTTTCTCCAGGAAGCATCATCCGTAAGACCCCAGAAGGTCACGCTGTTCAGATGTACGCCGGCTTCTTTTTCCTTAACGAGGGCATCAAAGAAGTTGTAATAAAACTCCGCCTGATTGAATTCGGCATTCGCTCCCGACCCGCTCTTTCCGACATCGAGTTCCGTAATATGGACATTGCCGACCGCCTCATCATAGCGGCGAAGCGCATTGATGTAGGTGTCGATCTTCTGATTGTCATCAAGATGGCCCTGCATTCCGATCCCGTCTACGAGTCCGTCTCCGAAGATTGTTCCGTCTCCTCCCTCTTTGATCGCAAAGCTCTTCACCATGGACTGTCCCTGATTGTAGACATCCTCCGTGAGGAAGCGGATCGTGATGTCGCAGCGGCGTCCGTACCACTCATTATAGTCGTTATAGAAAAGTTCCGGAAGGATGGGCGAAAGATCTCCCTCCGGGTCCAGACCGTAGTCCGCTGCGTATTCCTTCGCATAGGTGAGTTCCGCCTCCCTCGCGTAAAGGAAGCTGTAATAAAGAAACTCCGGACCGATGATCTTATACCAGTAACTCTGCCGGAGTCCGTCCGGCTTTCCCTCGTCCACGGCTTCGTTCACTACGTCCCAGGCGTAGACCGTGTCCGCGAATCCGTTCTGATAGATATATTCCATCGCACCGCAGATATAAGTCTTCAGACGGTCAAGCAGTTCCTTTTTATCGACGAGACAGTCCTCATCGAGCACATCCTTTTCGCTGTGGGTGATATTTCCTCCGGAGAGGGCCTTAAAGTCTTTCGCGAAAAACCCTGGCTCAACCTGGGAATGCCAGACAAGGACGTGCCCCCGCACCGGGATTCCGTTCTCTTTCGCAAAGGTGAGCAGTTCCTCTGCCGCCGGATCCACTTTAAAGAGCGTCGGGGAAGCCGGATCGAAATTGTAGGCGGGCTTCAGTTCATTTCCGAAGGTCATACTGTTAAAGCTCTGCCTGATCAGTTCCTCTTTCGCTTCATTTCCGATCTCCGCGGTGGGATCGTTCCAGTGATCGATGGCCTGGACGGCCACGCCCAGCCGGAAGTAATCCTTATAGATCTCCTTCAGGGAGGGATAGTCCGATGTGTCAAGATACTTGCCCTCGGCTCCCGCTACGGTTTCAAAAGCACCCGCTCCGCCGGCGAGCACTCCTGCCAGCATACTGAATATGGTAAAAAGTGCCGCGGCCGATGCCGCCATCCGTTTTCCTTTTCTTCCGGTCTTCATTTCTTCGGTCTTCCTCCTCGTTTGTGATGATTTGTTTCCGACTTAATACAGATAGATCATAAGTGATTTTGCGTACTTTTTCCAATCCTTTCTTGTGAAGGACTTCTCGGTTTTTGCGGTGTTGGATATTTTCTTCGGGGAGGCGACTGTATCCACCGCCTCATGGAAGACGGGGCTTACGGTTTCTAAGCGCAGCGGATCCCTTTGAGATCCGTACGGGTCGCGCTCATTCGCATCCATGCTCAATGAGCGCTCGGAAGCACATCCTTGTGCTTCCGACCCTGCATGTCGTATGCTGCGCCAAGAAACCGTAATGCGCATGGCGCCGCCCCGCTTCAAATCGGCTTGCGGATACAGTCGCCTCCCCAATGTTTCGAAAACCCTCGGCAAAAGGCGCTCACCCCGCTCTCATACAAGAAGACCGCCGGCTGATGCCGGCGGCCTCTTCATTTCGGATTGCGCGTATCTCAGAACTTCTCGTGGAAAGTACGGGAGATAACGTCTGCCTGCTGTTCGGGGGTAAGCTTGATGAAGTTTACCGCATATCCCGAAACACGGATCGTAAGCTGCGGATAGTTCTCGGGATGCTTCTGAGCATCGAGAAGAGTCTCCCTGTTCAGAACGTTTACGTTCAGATGGAATCCGCCTTTTTCTACATATCCGTCGAGTAAGTTAACCAGGTTTTTTACTTGAGTTGATTCTGCTGCCATTTTTCTGTCCTCCTTATCATTTTTTGGTGAACTCCCCCGACGGCCTAGCGGAAATCGTCCAGGCCGTCATGAAGTGTCGGAACACTGCATGCCAGGGGTGTTCTCGAGCAGTCGGTGCATCCCATGGTGTTGACCGTCATGAGTGCCTCTTCGGCAACATCATTCTCGACGTTAACATGACCGACTCCATTCATCACTCCGTTGTCCAGTAATGCTACCAGATCGTCAATCTGCTGTTTCTCATCCATAGGATCACCTCCTGTCAAAACTACGTTATATTACTTGTTCAGATCTACCTCGATATCGCCGGCGAATATCTTGTCTTCCTTACCGAGAGCACCGGGGATGATGGAGAAGGTATTGGAGATACCGTCCTGCGCATCCTTGAACGGAAGCTTCGCAACGGAAGCGAGGGAAGCAACCGCACCGTGGGTATCACGGCCGTGCATCGGGTTTGCACCGGGTGCGAAGGGAGCGCCCTTCTTACGTCCGTCAGGGGTGTTGCCCGTAGCCTTACCATAGGTTACGTTCGAGGTGATCGTCAGGATCGAGGTCGTCGGAACACCGTTCCTGTAGGTGTGGTGACGGCGAACCGCGGTCATAAAGCGGGATACGATAGCCGTAGCGATCGAGTCAACCCTGTCATCATCATTACCGTATTTCGGGAAATCACCGGTGGTCTCGAAGTCGGTGATGATACCGTCTTCATCACGGATTACCTTAACCTTGCCATACTTGATGGCGGAAAGGGAATCGGCAACGATGGAAAGACCTGCGATACCGGTTGCGAAATATCTCTTGACATCTCTGTCATGAAGAGCCATCTCAGCTCTCTCATAGCAGTACTTGTCATGCATGTAGTGGATGATGTTCAGCGTGTTGACATATACATCAGCCTGCCACTCGATCATATCTTCGAACTTGCTCATTACATCGTCGTAATCGAGGTAGTCGCCCTCTACCGGACGATACTTCGGGCCGACCTGCTTCTTCGTAACTTCGTCGACACCGCCGTTCAGAGCATACAGCAGGCACTTCGCAAGGTTTGCTCTTGCACCGAAGAACTGCATTTCCTTACCGATGACCATGGAGGATACGCAGCAGGCGATACCGTAGTCATCACCGTGAGTAACTCTCATCAGATCATCATTCTCATACTGGATCGAGGAGGTCTGGATGGACATCTTCGCGCAGTATTTCTTGAAGCCTTCGGGCAGGCGGAGCGACCAGAGAACCGTAAGGTTCGGCTCCGGAGAAGCACCGAGGTTCGTAAGGGTGTGCAGATAACGGAAGCTCATTCTGGTAACCATGTGACGTCCGTCAACGCCTACACCGCCGAGGGATTCGGTAACCCATACCGGATCGCCCGCGAAGATCTGATTGTACTCAGGGGTACGGGCGAACTTGATGCAGCGAAGCTTCATGATGAAGTGATCAACGAATTCCTGAATGTCTTCTTCCGTGAAGGTTCCGTTCGCGAGATCTCTCTCAGCGTAGCAGTCAAGGAAGGTGGAGGTACGTCCGAGGGACATAGCCGCACCGTTCTGCTCCTTAACAGCGCACAGATATCCGAAATAGGTAGCCTGAATCGCTTCCTGTGCGTTCTGTGCAGGTCTGGAAATGTCGCAGCCGTAGGAAGCAGCCATTTCCTTCATCATCTTCAGAGCTACCATCTGCTCGGAAAGCTCCTCACGAAGACGGATCACGTCATCGGTCATAACGCGGCCGGTGGAATCCTTCTGCTTCTGCTTGTCTTCGATCAGATAATCGATACCGTAAAGAGCAACTCTTCTGTAGTCGCCGATGATACGGCCGCGACCGTAAGCATCCGGAAGACCCGTGATGATGTGAGAGCTTCTGCAGGCTCTCATTTCCTGATTGTAGGCATCGAAACAGCCGGCGTTGTGTGTCTTCCTGTGAGTCGAGAAGAACTCGGAGATCTCGGGATCAACTTCATAACCGTTGTCCGAGCAGGCCTTCTCTGCCATACGGATACCGCCGTAAGGCTGCAGGGAACGCTTGAAAGGCTTGTCTGTCTGGAAGCCTACGATCTTTTCCTTGGACTTGTCGAGGTAGCCCGGGCCGTGGGAAGTGATCGTCGATACGACTTTCGTGTCCATATCGAGAACGCCGCCTGCCTCACGCTCCTTCTTCTGGAGATCGAGCACCATTGCCCAAAGATCCTTTGTGTTCTGCGTAGCCGGAGCAAGGAAGGAATCATCGCCGTCATACGGATGATAATTCTTCTGGATGAAGTCACGTACGTTTACTTCATTTTCCCACTTACCGGATACAAAACCGTTCCATTCTGGTCTCATGTGAATAACCCTCCTGTGATAAATTTGGAATATGTCACGCACAGATTCGGAAAACGCTCCGCTGTGCTTAAGAACGTATGCTTATTATAGTTTAGTGCGGCCGTGAACGTCAAGGTAATGGAATGTTCTTTTTAAAGAACATAAGGTAAATTTTCCGCTTGTTTATCCCGCGGATATAGTTTAAAATGAATTCAGTTTCCAAGACATTTGATAAGGAGGGTAATATCATGGCATATGTAATCGGCGACAGCTGCATCAGCTGCGGTGCGTGTGCGGCTCAGTGCCCGGTAAACGCAATCTCCGAGGGCGAGTCCCATTTCGAGATTGACGAGAACACCTGCATCAACTGCGGTTCCTGCGCGGGCACCTGTCCTGTAGGCGCGATCACCGAGGGCTGATACCGCTTTTCGGAATCCATATCCGAAGACAAAAACAGCTTTCCGCATATCGGAAAGCTGTTTTTTGTTTACCGGTTATCGCTGCGTCTTTCTCGTTCGAGATTCACGAATTTCGTGTATTCCGGCATCCAGAGAAGCTCCACCACCCCGATCGGGCCGTTTCTCTGCTTCGCGATATTGATCTCCGCGATCCCCTTCTTCTCCGAATCATGATGATAATAATCATCCCGGTAAATGAACATCACGACATCGGCATCCTGCTCGATGGCACCCGATTCTCTCAGGTCCGAAAGCATCGGCCGCTTGTCCGGTCTCGACTCGCAGGCCCGGGAAAGCTGGGAAAGAGCGATCACGGGAACATTCAGTTCTCTGGCAAGGGCCTTCAGGGAACGGGAGATCTCGGATACCTCCTGCTGCCTCGATTCGGAGGCTTTCCCCGATCCCGTCATCAGCTGAAGATAGTCGATCATAACCGCTTTGATGTCATATTCCAGTTTGTATTTCCGGCACTTGGAACGGAGTTCCGAAACACTGATACCGGGAGTCGCATCGATGATGAGATTCGACTGCATGATCTTTCCGGCACTCTCCACAAGCGCGATCAGTTCCGAATCGGTAAGCTGCCCGGTACGGATCCGGTTCGCGTCCACATGGGACTCCATCGCAAGCAGTCGGTTCATCAGCTGCTCCCGCCCCATTTCCAGTGAAAAGATTGCGATGCTCTCTTTGCACTCAAATGCCATATACTGTGCCATATTAAGGACCAGTGCCGTCTTTCCCATGGAAGGGCGCGCCGCCACCAGGATCAGATCCGAAGGCTGCATTCCCGCGGTACGGTAGTCCAGTTCCATAAACCCGGTAGGCACTCCCGTTACATTGCCCTTGATCCGGCAGGCCTTTTCAATCCGTTCCATGGTGCTCTGAACCACATCACGGATCGGCACGAAGTCTCCCGTATCCTGTCTGGAGATGATCCCGAAGACCTTTCGCTCGGTCTCATCCAGGATGCTGTCGATCTTTTCCTTTCCCGAATAGCATTCCGAAGCGATCTCTTCGCTCGTCCGGATCAGCTGCCTCGTAAGGGAATGGTCCGCCACGATCTTCGCATAATGCCGGATGTTCGCGGACGTTGTCTCCATCCTCAGAATATCCCTCATATAGTCGAGGGAACTTACCTCGGGAGGCACATCCTTTTCCTTCAGTTTGTTCTGCAGCGTCACGATATCCACCGGCTGTCCGGCATCGTTCAGCTCCACCATCGAATCAAAAAGGATCCCGTACTGTCTGGAATAAAAATCCGAACCTTTCAGGATCCCGGAAGCGGTGGCGATCGCGTCCCGATCCATGATCATCGCGCCGATCACGGACTGTTCCGCTTCGATGCTGTGGGGCATTACCCGCTTTAATGTTCCGTTTTCGTCTGCCATGTTCTATTCCTCTGTAACCTTTACCCTTAAGGTTCCGGTCACTTTCGGGTGAAGCTTCACCGGCACCTCGAAGGTTCCGAAGGATTTGATCGGCTCCCTGATGAGAAGCTTCTTCTTGTCGATCTCCTTGCCGAGCTGTTTTTTATATTCTTCCGCAATCTCCTTCGCGGAAATGCTTCCGAAGGCCTTTCCGCCCTCGCCCGCTTTCATGGTCAGGGTGATCACATCATCCGTCATCCCCTCCGCAAAAGTGACAGCTGCGTCATATTGTTCCTTCGCGACCTTTTCCTCGTTCGCCTTTTTCAGCTTCAGGTCGTTCATGTTTTTGCTGTTGGCCTCGACCCCGAGTCTTTTCGGAAGGAGGGCATTCCTTGCGTATCCGTCGGATACATCCACAATGTCGCCTTTCTTTCCGAGTGTTTTAACGTCTTCCAAAAGAATGATCTTCATTTTTCTCTCCCCCGTAATGTCAGGATTAAATCTTCAGATCCCCGGCCTCGATCATACGGTCCAGGGTCGCCTTCAGTTCTCCGATCCCCTCTTCGATGGAGACATTCGAAAGCTGCGTCCCCGCAGCGCTCAGATGTCCTCCGCCGCCCATCTGCTCCATAATGAGCTGTACGTTCACTTCATCGATGGATCTGGCCGAAATGTTGATCTGGTTCTGATAATCGGTAAGGACAAAGCTTGCCTTTACTCCTTTGATGTTCAAAAGTTCGTTCGCTGCCTGTGCCCCGATCACCGTCGGGCTTTCAAGGTCTTCCGCGGAGCATGTCGAGATTGCGAACGCCCCGCGATAGATCTCAGCCTGGGATACCGCATCCGCCTTCGCCTTATATTCATTCGCATCCTCACGGAACATCTTGCGGATCCTCGTCATATCGGCCCCGCTCCTTCTCAGATAAGCGGCCGCTTCAAAGGTGCGCACGCCGGTCTTCGACATGAAATTGTTCGTATCGATCATAATGCCGGAATACATGCAGTCAGCTTCTTCAGCCGTGATCCGGATCGGCACATCAATATACTGCAGGATCTCGGATACCATCTCACAGGCGGAGGATGCATAGGCTTCCACGTAGGAAAGAGTCGCGTTCTCGATGCTCTCCGTTCCCTGCCTGTGATGATCGAGGACCACGATGGATTTACAGAGTCTTAGAAGATCCGGGCATTCCGTGATGCTCGGCTTGTTCACATCCACCACCACGAGTACCGTGTTCGAATCCGCCATCTCGATGGCCGCCAGGTTATTGATAATCATATCCTTCGGATAATCATCGTTTTCCGTAAAGAGATCCACCATTGGCTTGATCGCGCTCGTTACTTCATTAAGTACAATATAGGCCTTCCTGTCGAGGCTTCGCGCGATCTTGTAGATTCCGAGTGCGGAGCTGAAACTGTCAGCGTCCGGAAGCCGGTGCCCCATGATGAGAACCTGCTCCTTTGAGGATATGATCTCCTGCAGGGCCTGTGCCTTTACGCGGGCCTTTACCTTCGTATTCTTTTCGACCTGCTGGGATTTTCCGCCGTAGTAAACGATATTTCCCGGGGTCTTCACGACAGCCTGATCACCGCCCCGGCCAAGTGCCAGATCGATCGCGTTCCGGGCGAACTCATAGTTCTGCGCATAGCTCAGCCCGTCAAGGCCGACACCGATACTGATGGTCACCGCCATATCGTTTCCCAGATTTACGGTCTTGACCACATCCAGGATATCGAACTTGTTCTCCGTGACCATCTGCATCGCTTTCTTGCGGAGAATGATCATATACTTATCCTTCTCCAGCTTTTTGCAGATCCCGTCATAATTTGAGATATACTGATTGACCCGCCGGTCGATGAGTGCCACAAGAAGGGATCTTCTGACTTCTTCCACGCCGTTGAGTGCCTCGTCAAAATTATCAAGATAGATCATCCCCACCGCAAGGGACTGGTCATCGACCTCCTGCAGTGCGAGCTTTAATGCCGTCGTGTCAAAAAGATAGACCGCGATCAGATATCCTTCGTAATTGTCGCTCTCAACGATATCGCTGTTGTTGACCATATCGCGAAGGGTGAGGCGCCGCATCTTGATCTGATAGCTTTCCTCTTCATAAACAAGATCCGTCTCGCTGTATTCCTCCTTATCCCCCGGAAGCTTCTCCTTTGTTATGGAAGGAAAGATCGAAGTAATGGATTTATGATAGGAAGAACTTTTTCCCGTCACTTTCATAAACAGATCGTTCATCCATACAAGATGCCCCTCATCGTCAAGGATCGCATAGGGCACCTCCAGCTCCTTGAGAAGGACCTTCTGTACCTGTCCGTAATGAGTCGCAAAACTCACCAGTTCACGTATAAAAGCGGGACGGTTGTACCGGTTCAGAAAAAGAACGGTCACAAAATAGATCGCCACATAGACGGAGAGCACGATCCCCGCCGTAAGATCGATCAGATAGATCAGAATATTCACAGCAGCCAGCAGGATACCGAGGTATATTGCCATCTGCACGTATCGTTTCAATCTGCCCTTCAGTTTCAGGCGATTTTTGTTCCTGCTCATAACGGATGTATTATATCACGACCTGTATCATCCCGTCAAAAAGACCGCCCGTTAAGGCGGTCTTTCACAGAATGTCTGACTTACTTATTCCGCTGTATACGGCATAAGGGCGATATGACGTGCTCTCTTGATCGCGCTCGTCAGTTCTCTCTGATGCTTCGCGCAGTTTCCGGTCACACGTCTCGGCAGGATCTTTCCGCGCTCGGAGACATATCTCTTGAGTTTCGCGGTATCCTTGTAATCGATTACTTCTTCTTTACCGCAGAATACGCAGACCTTTTTTCTTCTGCGCATACCGCCGCTTCTTCTCTTCATCGGACCATCCGGTCTGTCGCTCTTATTAAATGCCATTACGGTTTCCTCCTTAAAGAATGATTAGTTGAACGGAAGCTCCTCTTCAATCCCGTCGGGGATGTTCATAAAGCCGTCTCCGGCTCCGGAGGGCGCTTGATCGGAATTTCCGGCGGGTGCTCCCTGGCTGCCGCCGCCCGGCGCGTTCTTGCTTTCCGCGAATTCATGGTTCTCCACAACGACTTCCGTCGTGTAAACCTTCTGGCCGTCCCTGTTCGTGTAGGATCCGGTCTGGATGCGTCCCTCGATCGCGACCTTGGTACCCTTCCGGAGATACTTCTCCGCGAATTCGCCGGTCCTTCCGAAGGCTACGCAGTTGATGAAATCCGCGCTCGGCTCATCTCCGCTTCCGTTGTTCCTTGAAAAGCGTCTGTCCACCGCAAGTGAATAACGCGCAACTGCGGTCGGATTGTCGCCCTGTGAGTATCTGACTTCGGGGTCTCTGGTAAGACGTCCCATCAAAATGACTTTGTTCATACTCTGCCTCTACTTTCCGGCATAAGTCCGATCCTTATGCCTCGTCAGCTCTTACGCATAAAAATCTGATTACGTTGTCCATAATGCGGACGCGGTTTTCGATCTCAGCGGGCGCGGTGGATTCCGCGTCGAACTGAATGAAGTAATAGAAGCCTTCCGACTCGTGGCCGATCTCGTAAGCAAGCTTTTTCTTGCCCCAGTCATCCACGTTCGTGATCGCACCGCCAAAGCGCTCGATATAAGCCTTGCACTTATCGACGATCGCGGCTCTTCCTTCCTCGTCAACCTTCGCACTAACAACAACACATAATTCGTATTTGTTCATGCTGGTTACCTCCTTCCGGTCTTTGGCCCTGCCTTCGCAGAGCAAGGAAAGTCGGGCACCATAACGGCTGCCCGCTCATACTACGGAAATTCATAGTACCACGCTTTATTTTGAATTGCAAGGATTTTTTGGCCTTCGCTCACAGATTGGCGAAGATCCTGCCGATGGACCCCTGTACCACAAGATCCGCCTGGGAATCCCTTGCGGTGGGTGTCTTGTTCACCAGAACGAGTTTCTTCCCATTATAATAGTCGATCAGTCCCGCTGCCGGGTATACCACCAGGGAAGTCCCGCCGATGATCAGGACATCCGCGTTGCTGATGCAGCGTACCGCTTCACTGATCACATTATTGTCAAGGCCCTCCTCATAAAGCACCACATCCGGTTTGACGGGGCCGCCGCATTCATCGCACTTCGGCACACCTTCCGAATTCAGGATATATTCCGCGTCAAAGAACTTTCCGCAGTGCTCGCAGTAATTCCTGAGAACGCTTCCGTGAAGCTCAAGAACCTTCTTCGATCCGGCCTTTTGGTGCAGACCGTCGATATTCTGCGTGACGATCGCCTTCAGTTTCCCCATCTTTTCCCATTCGGCCAGTTTCATATGCGCCGCGTTGGGTTTGGCATCCAGGCAGAGCATCTTGTCCCGGTAAAAGCGAAAGAACTCCTCGGGTTTTTTCCGGTAGAATGTATGGGAAAGTATGGTCTCGGGCGGATAATCGTACTTCTGATTATAGAGTCCGTCCACCGACCGGAAATCCGGGATTCCGCTCTCGGTCGAAACGCCCGCGCCGCCGAAAAATACGATATTGTCGCTCTCGTCGATCCATTGTTTCAGAATTTCGGTTTCTTTCATCTTTTCCGCCTCCTTATCTGCCCTGTGACTGCCGTTCTCCGCATGGACTAAAGCATATCAAGTATAGCATTTTATCATAAATTGTGCTATCCTATTGCGATAAGGAGTTGTGACAAGGGGGCATTATGCTG
Organism: Lachnospiraceae bacterium; assembly: GCA_024692955.1. Taxonomy (GTDB): domain Bacteria; phylum Bacillota; class Clostridia; order Lachnospirales; family Lachnospiraceae; genus JAILLW01. Next base: position 25,805 of record JAILLW010000042.1, read on the forward strand.
CGTTTTTACTTTGTGATCACGGTTTCCATATTTCAGATCCTGTATCTGATCTTTATGAGTCATTATATCGACCGTCATTCCGAGAAATACACGGAGGAATCCCGTTACAGACTGGCCCTTTGGGCATCAGGCGTCATCGAGCGGAATTCCCGGATCAAAACGGAAGGCTACGGTATGGAAAATCTCCCGAAAGAGGGAGGCTATATGCTCTATCCGAATCATCAGGGAAGGTATGATGCAGTGGGGATCATGCTGACCCATGAAAAACCCGTATCCGTTGTCGTCGACAAGGAGCGGGCAAAGATCGTACTCCTTAACGAATTCATTTCCCTCGTTCAGGGAAAGCGCCTCGACAAGCACGATATCCGCTCTCAGGTCCAGCTGATCACCGAGATCTCAAAGGAAGTCTCCGAGGGCCGGCGGTATATTCTTTTCCCGGAAGGCGGCTACGACGATAAACAGAGCAACGCGGTGGATGCGTTTCTTCCCGGTTCCTTCAAGGCCGCGATCCGCGCGAAGTGCCCCATTGTTCCGGTGGCTCTCATCGATTCCTACCGGCTCTTTACCCGGAATTCCCTGAAGAAGCTGACGACGCAGGTTCATTATTTAAAGCCGCTCTATTATGAGGATTATAAGGATCTTTCCACAAAAGAGATCGCCGGCCTTGTAAGGTCGACGATCATCAGCAAGATCAGTGAAGTCACTTCGGAAGATCCCTGTACGCTTACCCTTTAATCCCTTCCGGAAAAGCGGGAGCGGTTTGATCATTTCGAATGTGTCGTGACATAGTCGGAATAGCTCTTCCCGGTATATTTCTTAAAGCATCTCCCGAAATAGTTCGGATCCGGGATTCCTACCTCGGAAGCCGTTAAAAACATCTTAGTTCCCGCCTTCGCGCATTCGATCGCTTTTTCCATCCTGACCTCGGTCAGGTATTCCACGAAATTCTTTCCGGTATCCTGCTTGAACTTCCGGGAAAGATAACTGGCACTGAAACCGAACTCCTGCGCCGTATAGGCAAGATTCAGTTTGGAGTCGCCAAAATGCTCCTCAAGATATTTCCGGATCTGGGAGGTGATATTCTCCGGGTTATCCGCCTCCTCGGCGGGCTCGCTTTTCGTTTCCTCCCAGTAGTCCCTGCCCTGCTCGATCCTCTCCTTCGCACGTTCGAGAGTCTTCGTGATCTCCTCCCGTACCATGGGTTTCAGCATATAATCAAAAACCGGAAGACTCACGCATTTTCTCGCATATTCAAACTGATCGATAGCCGTCATTATGATGATGATAAGATGCGGATAGCGTTCCGTGGCTGTCTCGGTAAACTCGATCCCGTTCATAAAGGGCATCGAGATGTCCACGAATGCGATGTCGGGCTTAAGATCGTCGATCACGTTGATCGCCTCGATCCCGCTTGCGGCTTCACCGACCACCTCCATATTAAGACTCTCCCACCGGATCGCCGCGCGCATGAGTTTTCGCGCGGACATCTCATCATCAATGATCATTACCCGGATCTTCCTTGCCATCTTCTTCCTGCCTTTCCGATATGATAAATTCAACTTCCGTATATTCTCCGACCTCGCTGCGGATCTTCACCACATCTTCCTTCCCGCACCAGATCCGGACCCTTTCGATAGTTCCCCAGAGTCCGAAACTGCTTTCCGGTCCCTCGTGCTCCACCGGTTTTTCCGGCGACAGGCAGCGGTCGATCTGCTCCTGTGTCATTCCGACACCCGTGTCATAAATGATCAGGTGAAGCCGGTCGACTTCGTAACGGGCACTGATCCTTATCAGCCCCTTTTCTCCCTTCAGCCGGATCCCGTGATAAATGCTGTTCTCAACGACCGGCTGCAGGATCAGTTTCGGGACAATGGTATTCCCGATCTCTTCCGGTATGTCATACACATCCTCGATCACATCCCCGTAGCGTAGTTTCTGCAGTGCGAGATAATCGCGTACGATCCGGACTTCCCTTGCCAGTGTGATGGTCCTGTCCCCTTTGCTCAGGAAATTCCTGTAGAAGCTTCCAAGGGTCTCCAGGGCATCATGAACATTATCCGCGCCGGCATCCAGCGCAAGGTAACTGATGGTTTCCAGTGAATTATAGAGGAAATGCGGCTTGATCTGCTCCTGAAGGACGCGCAGTTCCGCTCTCCTTATCACTTTTTCGTTCTCGATATTCCTGGTGAACAGATCGTTTATCCGCTCGACCATGGCATTATAGGTGTCCTTCAGCATCCCGATCTCGTTATCCACGATCGAAGCTTCGATGGGTTCCAGCCGCCCGGCCTCTTTATTGCGCTCCATCGCCCGTGTGAGTTCCTTTACCGGATTCGTGACATTCTTCTTTATGAACACACTCGCGATGACAATAAGCATAAGAAAGATCAGGATGAGGACCATGATCACGCGCACGGTTTCGAACATGACGAAGCCGCTTCCGATCTTTGTGGCGCAGGCAATGATAAGAGGTGTGTCCGGAACATGGCAGTAGGAGATCATCACTTTGGATACCCCGTCCTGAACCATGGTATGTGTGATGGTCTCCGGACATCCGGCGGGAGGGAGAAAACGCTTAAGAGACTCATCTCCGGAAAGCACGATCCCGTCTTCCGACATCACGATCATATTCTTCCCGCCCAGCACTTCCAGTTTCCGGTCAAGGCAGACCGTTGAGATGTTCATGAACAGGATCCCGATCTTTTCCTGCGAAGTGATGTCATTGATCACACGCCCTATGCTCATAAAGGGAACTCCGTTGTTTCGTCTGATCGCACCGTTTCCGTTTATCGAAATGACCGATGCCCCCCTTCTTTCGAGGATCTCACGAAGCCATTCCTCTTCCTTTCTCCTGTCCTCATCGATCAGATACTTATCATGACTGGAATTAATGTAATGACCGTCATTTCGAAAGACAAAGACCGAGTCCACCATGGTGGTCACATTCAGGATATTCAGGATGCTGTACCGCGTGCTCCTCTTAAATCCGCCGTCGAGCTCCCCGCGCTCCGCAGACAGATATTTTACCACGCCCTTATCCATCATGATAAGGCGTGACAGTTCCTTATATCTGCCGATCTCCGCGAGGACTCCGTCCTCCAGCGTGGTGAGCGTTCTCTCGGCTTCCCCTTTGATATTCTTGATCCGCTCCTGCCGCACCAGATAGAGTACGGCGAAAAAGAACGAGCATGCCATAACAAGGACCATCAGAAAGGTGATCGCCCTTAATCCCGTGACCAGAGAGTGTCTTTTATTGCTTTTTTGACGGGACCGTTCCTTTTTCATCCTTTAGATGATAGCATTTATTCTTCCATAAAGCAAAAAAGGAGACCGTCTTTCGACGATCTCCTGCGAAATGAATCGGATTCCGGTTCCGGCAGATGCGGATCAGCCTTTCACCGCGCCTACCATGAAGCTTTCCTGGATACGTCTGCTCATGAAGACGTATACGAAAAGCATCGGGAATGTGGCAAGTACAAGTCCCGCACCGACAAGGCCCCAGTCGGTAATATTGCTGCCTTTCAGGTTGGAAACGAATACGGGCAGCGTATAATGAGGCTCATCTCCGAAAACACTCGCGAACATGAACTCGTTCCAGCACTGCAGGAAGATATAGATACCCATCGTAGCAAGTGCAGGCTTCATCAGCGGGCAGATGATGTGGAAGAAGATCCCCCAGGATCCGCATCCGTCGATGCAGGCGGATTCATCCAGTTCCTTTGGTATATCATTCATGAAGCCCGTACAGACCATGATCGCCATCGACACGGAAAAGGCCGCGTAGGGGATGATCAGGGATGCGTGGCTTCTCAGGATGCCCATCTTGCTGAAAGAAGAATAGATCGGATACAGCGCAACGTGCATCGGGATCGTGATACCAAGCATAAAGATGCTGTTCAGGGTATTGCTCCCTCTCCATACGATCCTCGTGATCGCATAGGTAGCCATCAGAGCAGCCACCAGTGAAATAATGATCGTAAGCGCGGCTACAAGGACACTGTTGGAAAAGCACTTCTCGATTCCGCCGTTGGCGAAGAAATGCCTTACCGCCGGCTTACCGGTCTTTTTGCCGAGTCCGAACACTCTCCCGTAGTTGCTCCAGAGCCATTCCTTCGGAAGACCGATCACGTTGGTTCCTGTGATCTCCTTAGAACTCTTCAGTGAAAAAGTAAACAGATAATACAGCGGGAAAAGGTCGATCAGAAGCCAGAGGACAAGTCCGACATAGATCAGAGCCTCGACGAACTTATTCGTTTTCTTCACGCTGTACATTTCGGGTTCGAATGAAATTGCGCTATTTTTTGCCATAAAGATCTCTCTCCTTAAACATCCAGTTGATAAGGATCGCGAAGAAGAAGCACATGATGATCATGATCACGGCGATCGCACTCGCGATACCACCCGCATTGTGAAAAGCGTACCGAACAAGCAGAAGGCTCGGAACCTTATAGGAACAGTTATAGGCATCCTTTGCGAATACCTTGATCAGGTCGTAGGACTTCAGCGATCCGGTGATCGCGAAGATGATGCTGACCTTGATGATCGGCTTGATGGTCGGGATCACGACGTAGCGGTTCACCTGGCCGCGGGTCGCGCCGTCAAGCATGGCTGCTTCGCGGAGTTCGGGGGATACACCCTTGATCCCGGCATACATAAGGAGCATATGATAGCCGACATACTGCCAGATCGTCGGGATGAACACGGCAAGAAGCGCCGTCTTCGGATCTCCGAGGAGTCCCGCCGGAGGAAGCTTGTCAGCCATATTCAGCCATTCAAAGGTCTTTGTCACAAGACCGTAAATGGGATTGTATATTTTTTCCCACAGCATACCGATTACAACCGCGGAGATCAGGACCGGCGTAAAGTATACAGAGAGATAGAAACGTTCACCTTTAATCCCGTTACCCAGCATGAGCGCAAGCCCGAGGGCCAGCGGCAGCTGGATGAATACGGACAATGCTGCGAGGATCAGCGCGTTGATAACGGCTTTTCCGAAATCATATTGTGAATTAAAAAGATCTTTGTAATTCTGGAGCCCGACGAAATTCCCCGGCTCCGTGAAGGATCTGTATTCAAACATACTGTGGTGGACCGAGGCGATGATAGGCCAGACCAGGATTCCTACGAACAACACCAGGGCCGGAAGCAGAAATAGAAAAATCGTAAGATGTTTGTGTCTTCTGTGCATGATCTTTTCCTTCCGTTCTTGGGAACAGTATTTCTCATAAAAGCGGCCTCTCCCATCCTCATTGGGAGAAAGGGAAAGGCCGCTGATTGTGTTACTTAAAGGACCTGACTATTACTATCTGATAGCGCCTGCAAGTTCAGAGATGAAGCCTGCACCGTCAAGCTCTTTACCGTATACCTTAGCTACAGCGTCAAGATAGGGATCCTTGTCAACTGCGCTCATAGCGGTATCACCGAAGAGTACATAGGAGTCAGCGTTTGCGCAGATCTCAGATACGGTCTGGGTCAGAGGATTGATCGAGCTGGTATCGCCGTAAGGGATCCATGCAGGAAGTCCGCAACCATCGAGGTAACCATAGTGGCAGATCAGCTTTCCGAGCTCAGCTGCATACTCAGCTGCAACTTCAGCATTCGGGGAAGAAGCGGTAACTGCAAGGGTATCCGAAGGACCACCGATGAGCTGTCCAAGCTTGGACTTGCTGGAATCGATTACAGGGAACTCGGTAACCTTAACTTTAGGAAGGAACTCAGCGTCGTTTGCGAAGTCAGCGCAGTTCCAGGTACCGTTCTGATAGAAAGCGGTTCTTCCGGCCATGAAGTTAGCCTTAACATCGTCGTTCGGAAGAGAAGCGCCGGCAGGATCAAAGTAACCCTTGTCGATCATTTCCTGGAAAGTATCAACAGCCTTTGCAACGTCAGGGTTGTCATAGGAAGCTCTTCCAAGGAAGATGTCGTTCAGAGCGTCAGCACCGATGCTCTTCTCGATGATGGGCTCAAGATACTCGGTAACGCACCAGGTCTCGCCGCCTGCACATCCGAAAGGAATGATGCCTGCTGCTACAAGGTCGTCACAGCACTTGATGAGTTCGTCATAGTTCTCGGGAACCTTATCCCATCCTGCCTGAGCAAGGAGATCCATGTTTGCGAACAGAGCAACGATGTTCATGGTCGTAGGAACACCATAGTGCTTGCCGTCATAGGTGGTGTTGCCGAGCATGCTCTCAGGAAGCTCATCGGAGTACTTCGCAAGAACATCATCGAGGCAGTATACACGACCCTGATTTACGAAATCGCCAAGGAATGCGCAGGACCAGGTGAAGAAGATGTCAGGAAGACCTTCGCCGGATGCCATTGCAGCAATGATCTTGGTCTTGTAAGCTTCGTTCTCGATCGCTTCCCACTCAAGAGTGATGTTGGGATACTTTTCTTCCATCTCAGCGATCGCTGCTTCGTAAGCGTGACGGTTGGAGTCACCTTCGGTAGCGATACACCACATGGTCAGGGTAACAGGCTCGTCGGAAGCAGGAGCTTCAACTTCGGCAGTATCAGCCGGAGCTTCATCAGTAGCAGCGGTATCGGTCGTTGCAGCCGTATCGGTCGTTGCAGCCGTGTCGGTCGTAGCCGTATCGGCAGCGGACGTATCCGTGCTGGCCGGAGCGGTATTGCCGCTTCCGCAGGCAACGAGCGAAAGTACCATTACTCCCGCAAGTAACGTTGAAACAAGTCGTTTCATTTTCATAATATACCTCCTTTGTGTATATGTTTCGGCGGCTTTGCCGCCTGATCGATCACAGTCGCTTCGCGCTGTTGATCCACACTACATGTTTTAATATATCGAAAACAAAATATGAACGGAATGTAAATATTTTACTTCCAAAAGCATTTTTTTTACTTCTGAACAAAAAAATCACACTGACGTGTGATTTTTTGTGCATTTTTCAGCCTGTCGGGCTTTTACAGTTCATAGACACCGTCCCATCTCCGGTCAACTCCTCCGGCCGCGAAGTCAGAGGCCTTCAGAAGCCGCCTTTGACGAAACTATACGTTAAATCTTCCGGTCGTCTCCTGCAGGGATGAGATGCTGTCCATTACTTCTCTGGTTTCCGCGGATACATTTTCACTGGAGGAAGTAATGCTCTGCATATTGCTCGAGATATCACGTACGGCCGCATCCAGATCACTCTGCGCTTCATCGATGGAAGCAAGGACATTATTGATGTCTTCGACGGCAGCACGAAGGTTCTTCGCGCCTTCTCCCAGCTCTTTGCTCACATTTCCATAATATCCGGCATCCTCCAGATAGTTGCCGGCCAGAGTTTCCAGATTGTCATAATCGCGAAGAACGTCCTCTGTCAGGAAGCCGATGATCTGTTCACTGACTTTGGAAAGCGCCTGAATGTTGGTCGTAACTTCCTTTGTCAGGCCGTTTACCTTGTCGATTTCGCTACCGGTAGTGCTCGCAAGACTGTTGATCTCATCCGCGACCACGGCAAATCCTCTTCCCGCTTCGCCGGCTCTCGCAGCTTCGATCGAAGCGTTTAAGGCAAGCAGATTTGTCTGGCTCGCGATACTCTGGATCGCATCGGCCACATCCATGATCTGTTCGATCACCATAACGCCCTTGATGGCGCTCTCCAGTTCTTCCTGGGTTCTGTGCGTCACATCCACGGCATGATTCTTGTGATTCAGGATCTCGGGAACCATGGCCTCGACTCTGTTGATGATCTCGGCGGTCTTGTCATTCATGCTGCGGGTATCTTCGGCGAAAGTATCGGCAGCGGAGGTAACGTTTCCGCAGATGTCGCTGATGGAACGAATGCTCTCGGTCTGGGAGCCGATCCCGGATTCGGTACGCTGCATCGCCTCATTGATATCGGAAATGCTGTTGCTGATATCATCGATCTTATCCGTGGTGGAAAGCATTCTGTCCTTGATGGTCTGGGACTCGGACTGGGTTTTGTGGATCGCGTCGATGAACCTCGTCTCCATCTCATTCATCAGATACTCAATCTCTTCCACTTCGGATCTGTTTGTCGAAGAAGCCTCTTCTCCGATGATCTTCTCATTGATGAAAGTCTTCATCTTTTCCATGGGGGCAAGCTGTCCCCTGATAAGAGGCGTCATGATCAGGATGGCGGCCACGATCGCCACCAGAGCGATTACGGCCGAGAGCAGTATGAGCTTATTCGTATTGCCAGCCACATTTGATTTGGGAAGGGCAAGCCCGAGGCTCCAGCCGCAGCTTTCTATTGCGGAGGTAACAAAGTAATTGGCCTCTCCGTCATAGTCTTTGGCAAGTACGATCGAGGATCCCGGTGAAGTTACAAGATTACTGATATCTCCCATAACCTCCGATACCGCGACAGCCGTATCCTCTCCGGGCATATAATCGGTATTCTCATGCATTACGTAGTTGCCGGAAGAATCGATCAGGAAACCGTATTCACCGTTCTCATAGGGGATACTGTTCACGATGTTCGTAATGTAGTCAAGGGTAAAGTCGGCTCCGAGGACACCCGCCAGTTCTCCGTTCCGATATACGGGGGAGGCAATGGTGATACACATCCCGCCGATCAGGACATCCATATAGGGGTCCGTTACGATCGTGGTGCCCGCAGCCTTGGCAGCTTTGTACCACCCCCTTGCTGTAGGATCGTATCCCTCCGGGGTCTCAGCCTCGGGATCCGTCTGAATGAACATTTTGTCCTCGGTTCCGTAATAGAGGTTCAGGAGCTCACTCCTTCCCTCGGACTCGGTCGTAACGATATACTGCATATTTTCGGCAGTATACTGAGTGTCGCCCAGCGCCTTTAAAGATGCGGCAGCCGCAATATTGAGTCCTCTTTCCAATTCGATCCAGCTGTTGATGGAATTCGCGTACTTGTCAGCACTGATCTGCTCTTCCTTTGCCAGATGTCCGGTCAGCGTCCTGCTTGACGTGCTGACTATGATCGCAGTGGAAATGAGCATCACAGCGATCAGAATGATGATGACTGCGGCAGTAAGTTTTCCTACTATTGATTTCTTCAATGTTTTCCCCTCCCATATAACAGGTTATTTGCGAAATACATTATATCACATCATGGAAAATGTAAAAGCCCCAAAACTGAGTTTGAGGCTTTTCTTCGAGGTGCTGAACGGATTTGAACCGATGATCAGGGAGTTGCAGTCCCACGCCTTACCACTTGGCTACAGCACCATGCTATGAGTACTTAGCGACCGTCCTTTGGTCGCTTACGAACTCTTTAAGTCTGTAGAGCTCTCGCTCAGCCCGCTCACTAAGCTCAAACTTCGTCTTCGACTCGTTTTCGCTAAGTGTTCGTGCAGGCGTCGCACTAAATTCGCTCTTCGCTTCGCTCGAGCTCATTAAGTGCTCTCGCTCCCCGAGTAGGGCTCGAACCTACAACCCTTCGGTTAACAGCCGAATGCTCTACCATTGAGCTATCGAGGAAAACTGAGCATTGCGATTCGAATCTTCAGGAAGAATCGGGGTGCCTGCACACCGGATTCTGACGGAAGTTCGAATCATAATGCGAAAAAACGTCACGAGGTGATGCCTTGCATCACCGAGGGAGGGCTTTTCGCCGCAATGCGGATTCTTGGTTTTCAATGCACTCTGATGGTACGCGAAATTCCCGCAGCCGGCGGGAACTCCTCTTTCTTCATACCTTCAAAACCGAATACCGCGTAGCATCTTCCATCTGGATAAGAGTTCGGTCGATTAGTACTCGTCCGCTCCATGCATTACTGCACTTCCACTCCAAGCCTATCTACCTCGTAGTCTTCAAGGGACCTTCCTATTCGTTGGATATCTCATCTTGAGGGGGGCTTCGCGCTT